>NZ_JBIVHR010000085.1:0-23405 GCF_044749305.1 Pseudomonas sp. NPDC089534
GATGCACACCACCAAAACCTGTGGGAGCCAGCCTGCTGGCGATGAGGCCGGCACTGCCGACATCTCTGCTGCCTGACCCACCGCCATCGCGGGCAAGCCCGCTGCGGTCAACGGCGCTTCAATGCCTGCTTATGCGCATACATCGCCCCGTCGGCATCGGCCAGCAGCCGGTCCACCGTGTCGTGCCGCTGCGGGTCGTATTCGATCTGCCCGACGCTGAAGCGGATGTCGTAGCCGCGTTGCAGGGTCGCGTTGCGCTCGTCGAGGATTTCCTTGAGCCGCACCATGATCGCCGTGGTCTCGACATGGCTGGAGCCGGTCAGCAACGCGACGAACTCGTCGCCGCCGAGCCGGCCCACCACGTCGCTCTCCCGGAAGGCGATGCGCAGCACGTCGGCGAAGGTCTTCAGGGCACTGTCGCCCTCGGCGTGGCCGAACAGGTCGTTGATCTGCTTGAAGTCGTTGAGGTCGAAAAACAGGAGCGTCGCCGGTTTGCCGAGCCGGGCGCAGGCGTCCAGGCCGTGCTGCGCCAAGGCCTTGAAGCCCCGGCGGTTGGACAGCAGCGTCAGCTCGTCCATGGTCGCCATCTGCACCGCCATCAGTTCCTGCTCGGCCATCCGGGCAAGGTCGCGCAGCAGTTCGCGCTCTTCGTCGTCGAGTTGGCGGGGTTTGGTGTCGATCAGGCACAGCGTGCCGAGCTTGCTGCCGTCGCCGACCGTCAGCGGGCAACCGGCATAGAAGCGGATGCCGGGATTGCCGGTGACCAGCGGGTTGTCGTGGAACCGCTCGTCCTGCGCCGCATCGTCGACCTGCAGGATCTGATCGCCCAGGATCGCATGGCCGCAGAACGACACGTCGCGCCCGGTTTCCGTGGCGTCCAGGCCCACGCACGACTTGAACCACTGGCGCTCGGCATCCACCAGGCTGACCAGCGCGATCGGCACGTTGAACACCCGCCGCGCCAGGCGGGTGAGGCGGTCGAAGCGTTCTTCAGGCACGGTGTCGAGGACATTGAGCCCATGCAGCGTCGCTACGCGGGCCTGCTCATTGAAGGGTTTTCCGGGGGGCAACATCGCTCACTCCATTGAGGGGTCTGCCCCTGAGCGTAGACCATCAGCCGCCCGTCACCGGACACGGCCCGCCGGCACCGGCCCATAGCTTGAACTGTTCGACGAAGAGGTCGTGCGGCACCGGAACGGGTTGGCGCCCGGCGCCGGGGTTCCAGCCCCAGAGCACCAGTTTGTCCTCGCTGACATGCTTGATCAGCGCCGCGAAGTCGCGGTCGCCGTTGCTGGCGCGGTCCTTGATCATGGCGCACAGCCTGTCCGGCGGCAGGCCGATCCAGGCCATCTTGTGCGCGGCCGGCGGCAGGCTCCAGTGCGGCGCCCCCGGTGGCGCATGGGGGCCGTAGCTGGCCGGCGGATTGCTTTCGGCGTGGCAAGTCGCGCAGGGCAGCCCGGCGGCGCCCTTGCCGTCCAGCCCGCGCACCACGTTCATCGCATGGGGCGTGCCGGCGTCGAACTGCAGCGGCGAATCGCCGGGAATGTGGCAGTTCTGGCAGCGCGGGCTCTGGAACACCTTCTGCACCGTGCCGAACGCCTTCAAGGCGTCCTGATCGTCGGCGAACAGATCCGAGGCGTAACCGCCCAGGCCGATCAGGATCACCGTGCCCAACAGCAGATGGCGTCTCATCTCACACCCCCGACAGTTGCAGCGGCAGTTCCCGCAGGCGCTGCCCGGTCAGGGCGAACAGTGCGTTGGCCACCGCCGGCGCGGTGGGCGGCACCCCCGCCTCGCCGATGCCGCCGGGCTTGTCGGTGCTGGGCACGATGTGCACCTCGACCGTCGGCATCTCGTTCAGGCGCAGCACCTGATAGTCGTGATAGTTGGACTGCACCACCCGCCCGTCCTTGACGGTCAGCTTGCTGCGCAGCGCCATGCCCAGGCCGAAGGTGATGCACGACTCCATCTGCGCCGCGATGCTCTGCGGGTTGACCGCAATCCCGCAGTCCACCGCGCACACCACCCGGTGCACGCGGATCGCCAGGTTGTCCTGGGACACCTCGGCCACCTGCGCCACGTAACTGCCGAACGATTCGTGCACCGCCACCCCGAGGGCGTGGCCGTCGGGCAGCGGCGCTTTCCAGCCGGCCTTCTCCACCGCCAGGTTGAGCACGCCGAGATGGCGCGGATGGGCCTTGAGCAAGGTGCGCCGGTACTCCACCGGATCCTTGCCCGCCGCCGCAGCCATCTCGTCGATCAGCGACTCCATGACGAACGCGGTGTGGGTGTGCCCCACCGAGCGCAGCCACAACACATTGATGCCGGTCTGCGGCGAATGCAGCTCGACCTGCCGGTGCGCCAGCGCCTTGAGGTAAGGGCTGTCGGCCACGCCTTCGACCGAGGTCGGGTCGATGCCGTTCTTGACCATGGTCGCTTCCAGCAAGGTGCCGGTCATGATCGACTGCCCGACCAGCACATGCTGCCAGGCCTGCGGCAGGCCGTCGGCGCCGAGCCCGACCCGGGCCTGGTGCAGGAACATCGAGCGGTAGTAGCCGCCGCGGATGTCGTCCTCCCGCGACCACACGGTCTTCACCGGCATGGCCGCCGCCTTCGCCACCTGCACCGCTTCGGCGACGAAGTCCGAGGTCGGGTTGGCCCGCCGGCCGAAGCCGCCGCCGAGGAACTCGGTGTGGATCTCGACCTGTTCCGGCTTAAGCCCGGTGATCTTGCCGGCGATCATCTGGTCCAACGTCTGGAACTGGGTGCCGGTCCAGATCTCGCACTTGTCGGCGCTGATTTTCACCGTGCAGTTGAGCGGCTCCATCGGCGCGTGGGCCAGGTACGGCACGCTGTATTCGACGTCGATCTTCTTCGCGGCCTTGGCGAAGTTGCCCTTGGCGTCCCCGGCCTGGCTGGCGGAGGTGCCCGGGGTGGCCGCCAGTTTGCGGAAGCTGTCCAGCAGCTTCTCGCTGCTCAGGTCCGCGTGGGGCCCCAGGTCCCAATCGACCTTCAACGCATCGCGGCCCAGCTTCGCCGCCCAGTAGTGCTCGGCGATCACCGCCACTCCGCTGGGCACCTGCACCACCTTGTGCACGCCGGGCACCGCCAGCGCCTCGGCGCCTTCGAAGGATTTGACGGTGGCGCCGAACACCGGCGCCCGGGCGACCATCGCGGTCATCAGCCCGTCGAACTGCACGTCCATGCCGAACTTGGCGCGGCCGGTGATTTTCTCCGGGGTGTCGAGGCGCTTGGTGGGTTTGCCGATGACTTTCCAGTCCTTGGCCTGCTTGAACACGATGGTTTTCGGATCCGGCGCCGGCAATTGTCCGGCGGCGTCCGCCAGTTCGCCGTAGGTGGCGCGCTGGTCGCCGGCGATCACCACGCCGGACTCGGTGCGGATCGCCGACGGCGCCACCCCGAAACGCTTGGCCGCCGCCTCGACCAGCATCTGCCGCGCCGTGGCGCCGGCCAGGCGATAGCGGTCGAACTCCATCCAGGTCGAGGTCGAGCCGCCGGTGATCTGCATCCCGCCGAACGCCGGCATGCCGTAGTCGGCCGCCGAGGCGGGCGAATGCTCGACGCGGATCTTCGACCAGTCGGCGTCCAGCTCTTCGGCGATCAGCATGGTCAGGCCGGTCCAGATGCCCTGGCCCATTTCCGAATGGCCCAGCAGCACGGTGACGCTGTCGTCGGCGCCGATGCGCAGGAAGGCGTTGGGCGCAAACACCTTGCCTTCATTGTCCGCCGCCCTGGCGAAGCGGTGCCCGCCGGGCACCGTGAACGCCACCACCAGCCCGCCGCCCAGCACGGCGCTGCCCTTGAGAAATCCCCGACGGGATACGCAACCGTTCATCGCTCACCTCCCCTGCCGGGCTCAGCCGATGTCAGCGGCGCGTTTGACCGCCGCGCGGATTCTCGGATAGGTGCCGCAGCGGCAGATGTTGCCGGAGAGCGCCTGGTCGATGTCGCTGTCGGTGGGTTTGGGGATCTTCGCCAGCAAGGCGGCGGCGGACATGATCTGCCCGGACTGGCAGTAGCCGCACTGCACCACGTCCAGCTCGGCCCAGGCCCGCTGAACCGGGTGCGAACCGTCGCCGGACAGGCCTTCGATGGTGAGGATCTTCTGGCCGTGGGCCACGGCGGTGGCCGGCGTGATGCACGAGCGCATCGGCGCGCCGTCGACGTGGACGGTGCAGGCGCCGCACTGCGCCATGCCGCAGCCGAATTTGGTGCCGGTCAGGTGCGCGACGTCGCGCAGGACCCAGAGCAACGGCATGTCCGCCGGGACATCGAGCTCCTGATCCTTGCCGTTGATGTTCAAGGTCAGCATCGGGGACTTCCTCAGACTCACGGTGTTCTGAAGGGGGCGTCGCTGCGGCGGTCGATGCCTGCGCGCGCCTCGGTTATCCCTTTGAGCTAAGCGCAATTTGCCCCGACGGCCAGCCGCCGCGACCGCCGGTCATGCGCTCAGAGCATCGCCGCCACCCGCTCTGCCGTGGCCTTGGCCGACTGCGGGTTCTGCCCGGTCACCAGTCGGCCGTCCGCGACGACCTTGGAGGTGAACGGCAGCCACGCCTTTTCGTAGCGCGCGCCACGCGCCTTCATCTGCTGCTCCGAGTTGTACGGCACCTTGCCCGCGACCCCGGCCAGCACCTCCTCCATCCACGAATAGCCGGTGACCTTGCGCCCGGCCACCAACAGGCTGCCGTCCGACAGCCGCGTGTTGAGCAATCCGCAGTAACCGTGACAGACCGACGAGACGATGCCGCCCCGCTCGTAGATCTCCCGGGTCAGCCGCTGCAGGCCGGCGTCCTCGGGAAAGTCCCACATCACCGCGTGCCCGCCGGTGAAATAGATCGCATCGAACCCGGCCGTGTCGATCTGGTCCGGGCTGGCGGTGTCGGCCAGCCGCGCCATGCTCGCCGGATCGTTGAGCCAGGCGCTGGCCGAACGGTCGAGCAGCGGCCACTTCAGGGCGCGCGGCTCCAGGGGGCTGGCGCCGCCGAGCGGGCTGACCAGCCGCTGCTCGAAGCCCTTGGCGGCGAACACCTGCCAGGCGTGGGTCAATTCACCCAGCCACAGCCCGGTCGGCTCGGACGGGTCGGCGTAGTGGGCGACATTGGTGACGACATGGAGGATCCGGCGGGTCATTTCGATCACTCGCTCCGGTGGGTGGCGGCCTGGCCGAACGCGTTCAGCGGCACCGGCAGGTTCAGCACGATCTGCGCATCCTTGATCACGTCCAGGCGCAGGATCCGCGAAGCCCCCAGGCCGTCGAGCAGTTGGCTCAGCGGCCCGCCGTTGCGCTCCAGCCGCACGTTTCGGGGGAACAGGCGTTGGGCAAAGGATAGTGTGTTGCTCTGCACCACGCTTTGGTGCCACAGCCCGTCGACCTGATGGATCATGGTGGCGCTGCTCATCCGCGACTGGGGCTGCACGTGGGTCAGCGACGGCAGCGGCGTCTTGAGCACCAGGTCCGGCAGGCCCTTGGGCCCGGCGATGCGGGCGCTGACCTCGGCGCCGATGTCGACCTCGATGTCGGCGCGCCACTTGGGCAACTGATAGCCGTGGACGCCGCGCACACGGGCGATCTCGGTGTTCACCGGCAGCGCCAGCACGTGGGCGGTGAAACTGCGCCGGCGCATGGCGTCCATCAGCTCCAGTGCGTGGGAGCCCCGGGCATCGGGACGGCGCACGACGACCGCCACCGACACTTCGTCATAGGGGTCGTTGTCGCACACCGAGTAGGTGAAGAACGTCAGCGCCACCAGCCCGTAGCCGGGAAAGGCCCGCAGCGGTTCGAGCGGTGCCGGCAACGTGGCGCGCAACCGGTCGAGGGGCGCCAGGAACAGCAACTGGACGCTGCCGGAGCGGTAATAGAAGTTCGGCGCCCAGGTCGGCCCGACGCGGGACGCCACCTGCTGCTTGGGAATGCGCCGGAAGAAGTCGATGTTGCCGGCCGCCTTGTCGCGGGCCACCTGGTCAAGGTCGGGGTTCATCCGGAAGCGGTCGTAGTAGCCGCCCTCCAGCACCTCGACCTTGTGCGACCCGAATTCGACCTCTGTAAAGCGCTTGCTCATGTTGGCTGACCTTTCTCGGTGAGTGGCCCGGCAGAGAGCCGGTGCGCCTCACTCTAAGATTCAACCGAACTTTAAGGTCAAGCCGATGGCGCCTGTCGTCCGTCATTCACGGGACTGATCGGCGAGGCCCACGACCGTTCGTAAATTCCTTGACCTTAAAGCCCGCTTCAATCCTAGAGTTGATAACGCTTGTCAACAAACCACCCTGTTTTGAGGAGTCGCGAACATGGGCTATGTCACCACGAAAGACGGCGTTGAGATCTTCTACAAGGACTGGGGCCCCAAGGATGCCCCGGTGATCCACTTCCACCACGGCTGGCCGCTGAGCGCCGACGACTGGGACGCGCAGATGCTGTTCTTCTTAGCCCAGGGCTTTCGGGTGGTGGCCCACGACCGCCGCGGTCACGGCCGCTCGAGCCAGGTCTGGGACGGCCACGACATGGATCACTACGCCGACGACGTGGCGGCGGTGGTCAACCATCTGGGCACGCAGAAGGCCGTGCACGTCGGCCACTCCACCGGCGGCGGCGAAGTCATCCACTACATCGCGCGGCACGGCGAGGATCGGGTCGCCAAGGCCGCGATCATCAGCGCGGTGCCGCCGCTGATGGTCAAGACCGCCGCCAACCCCGGCGGCCTGCCCAAATCGGTGTTCGACGATTTGCAGGCGCAGCTCGCGGCGAACCGCTCGCAGTTCTACCACGACGTGCCCGCCGGGCCGTTCTACGGCTACAACCGGCCCGGCGCCAAGCCGCTGGAGGCGGTGGTGCTCAACTGGTGGCGCCAGGGCATGATGGGCGGCGCCAAGGCCCACTACGATGGCATCGTGGCCTTCTCGCAGACCGACTTCACCGAAGACCTCAAGCGCGTGACGATCCCGGTGCTGGTGATGCACGGCGACGACGACCAGATCGTGCCCTACGAGAACTCGGGCGTGCTGTCGGCCAAGCTCTTGAAGAACAGCACCCTGAAGATCTATCCGGGCTTCCCCCACGGAATGCCGACGACCCACGCCGAGACCATCAACGCCGACCTGCTGGCGTTCATCCGCAGCTGATGCAACGGCGGCCGGGGCCGGACGGCCCCGGCCGCCTACTCCTCCGCCCGCCCCGCCCCTTCGCGGTCGCGCGGGTAATGCCTGGCCAGCGCGAACGGCGGCAGCCACGACTCGCGCCGCACCGTCCACAGTTCATAGGTCGGCTGCAACTGGTCCGGCGCATCGAGCGACCCCAGGTTCACTTCGATCTCATCCCCCGAGCGGGAAAACACCGACGAGCCGCAGCGCGAGCAAAAGAACCGCCCGCCGTAGCTGCCGGGCCGGCCGGTGACCGTCACCGCGTCCTCGGGAAAGATCGCCGACGCATGGAACAGCGCGCCATGGAACTTGCGGCAATCGAGGCAATGACAGATGCCCACCCGGTAAGGCCGGCCCGTCGCTTCGAGGCGAACCTCGCCGCACAGGCAACCGCCCGTGAACCGATCCATGCTGCACCTCCGCAAAATGGAATATCCGGTGAGTGAAAATAGCAGCCGACAGGGCGAACGCTTACAATCGTGGCCATTTCACCTCCCACGCAGGCCCGCCCGTCCATGGCGCTCGACCCCCTCACGATGCTGACCATCTCCACCGCCCTGGCAGCGGCGGCGGCCCTTTACCTGGCGGTCGAATGGCGCAGCATCCGTGAACCCTCGCTGCTGTGCTGGAGCGCAGGTTTCGCCACCATCACCGTGGGCTCGACCCTCGCCCTGCTGCGCAGCGGCGGCCATCTGCTGATCGGCATCTGGTTCGCCAACGGCTTGCTGGTGGTCGCCCACTGGCTGTTTCTGCTGGGGGTGGCGCGGTTCACCCGACAGCGCCTGTCCCGGGCCTGGTACTTGATCGCCCTGGCCTGGCTCAGCCTTCTGTTGCTCCCGGACGACCCGTGGTGGTCGAAGGTCATGCTGATGAGCAACTCGCTGCTGGTGGCCTTGGTCACCCTGCGGGCCAGCCTTCTGCTGCGGCCCCACGGCAAGTCGCTGAGCATCGGCGCCGTGCAGCTGCGCTATGTGCTGCTGATCCACGGGCTGTTCTATGTGGCCAAGGCCCTGACGGCGGTGGTTCCGGGGACGCTGATCGACCTGGCGGCCCTGCGCGGCGAGATCATTCAGGTCTCACTGGTCGAGGGGGCGATGGCGATCATGCTGATCGCGCTGTCGATGACCGGCACCGAGCGCCACCGCCGGGAAACGCAGATCGCCCGGCTGGCGGCGCAGGATCCGTTGACCGGCCTCTGCAACCGCCGCGCCCTCGAAGTGCAGGCGCTGCCTCTGCTGGACGGTGTCTCCAGCGCCCGGCCCGGTGCGCTGCTGCTGATCGACATCGACCATTTCAAACTGGTCAACGACCTGTACGGCCACGTCGCCGGCGACCGCCTGCTGGTGACGCTGAGCGAACTGATCCGCTCGGCAATGCCCGAAGGCGCGCTGGCGGCACGGTTGGGCGGCGACGAATTCGTCATCCTGACGGGCGATGCCTCCCACGAGCGGATCATGGCGCTCGGCAACACCCTGCGCGAACAGTTCCACGCGACCGCGTCGCACAGCTTCGTCACCCCGCAACCCGTGACCTTGAGCATCGGCGTCAAGCTCTTCGACCAGCCGCCGGCCAGCCTGGCGGCGTTGATCGAGCAAGGCGACAGCGCGCTCTACGCCTCCAAGCGCGGGGGCCGCAACAGCCTTCGGGTGGCCGATTACGGCTAGGCCCCGGCCCATGGCCTATCCTTGCCGACAGTCCACAATTGCGGAGCCCGCCATGCCCACACCCGAATCCGCCCTCCTGCACAGCTGGCACCGGAACGCGGCGGCCTGGATCGAGGCGGTCCGCAGCGGCGCCATCGAAAGCCGCCTCACCGTCACCGACCAGGCGATCCTGCTGGCGATCCTCGGCCGGCAGCCCGAACGGGTGCTGGACCTGGGCTGCGGCGAAGGCTGGCTGCTGCGGGCCTTGGGCGAAAGAGGGATCGAGGCGGTGGGCGTGGACGGCGACGCCACGCTGGTGGAGGCTGCACGGGCAGCGGGCTCCGCGCCGGTGCATGTGGCCAGCTACGACGACCTGGCGGATGGCCGGGTGGACATCGGTCACGGGTACGGCCTGATCTGCGCCAACTTCTCGCTGCTGCACCAGGACATCATCCCGCTGCTCGCCGCCCTGAACGCCCTGCTCGCCCCCGGCGGCGCGCTGGTGATCCAGACGCTGCACCCTTGGGCCGCAGCGGCCGGCGACTATCAGGACGGCTGGCGCGAGGAGTCGTTCGCCGGGTTCAAGGGGCACTGGCAACCGATGCCGTGGTACATGCGCACCCTGTCGAGTTGGACCAACGCCCTGGACATGGCCGGTTGGCGGCTGGCCGAACTGCGCGAACCGCAGCACCCGCAAAGTCCGCTGCCGCAGTCATTGCTGCTGGTGGCCGAACAGAAGGGCTAGCCCTGGGCCTGGGAAAACCCCAGGTGGTAGCCGTTGCAATCGCGCACGCCGAACTCCCGGGAGCCGTAAGGCATGTCCTGCAACGGCCAGGCAATGGTCGCCCGGTCCTTCACCGCCTCGAAGTAGCGGTCCACCTGCTCGATCACCAGGTAAAAGGTGGCGGAACAGGCTGCCGGGCCGCCCCAGAGGTTTTCCTGGGTGAAGACGAGGCTGCAGTCCCCCAGCCGGACGGTGAGCGTCGACTCCGCCGAGCCGGCGACGGTGAACCCGAGGACGTCGCGGTAGTGGCGTTCGGTCTCGGCCAGGTCATTGCAGTACAAAAGCGCGGTCAGCGGCATGTCGCCTCCGGAACGGTGGATGAACAGTGGCGCGATAGTCATCCATTGCCCGCCGCTTTGGCAACGCCTGCTACATCCTTGGCTTGAACAGAATCCCGGTATAGCGCAGCAGGAACAGGCTGAAGGCGGCGCACCAGAGCAACACCGACAAGCCCAGGCCCAGGCTCGTGAACGGCACGACCCACACCCGGCAAGCCGCCGCGGCCAGCACCAGCGCAAACCCGGACACCATGCCTTTGGGCGGCTGCAGCAGGCGCCCGGTGTGCCCGAGGCAGACCCTGGCGATCATCGCCAGAATCAGCCCGCCCACCCCGCCGACCGCCAGCGCATGGGTGGCCAGGCTCTGCTGCCCGATCAGCCCCAGGTGCCACAGCGCCATGGCCAGGGTCGCCAGCGCCATCCAGCCATAGGCCAGGTAGAGCGACCACAGCAGCGGCACGCGCCACAGTCCGCGGTCATGCCAGCGGATCAGGCGCAGCCCCTGCAAAGCGCCGGTCAGGGTGAACAGCGCCGCCAGCCACAGGCTCGGCGAATCGTTGAGGCCGGCGGCGAAGGTCACGGCGATCAGCAGGCTGGCGGGCAGCAACAGCCGCGTCTGCCAAGCACCGGCCGGCGGCGCGGGCGGCCGGTTCAAGGCGCGCTGGATGAAGAACGGCACCACCCGCCCGCCGATCACGGTCATCAGTGCCGCGATCAGCCACAGTGCGGCCAGCACGCCCTGGCGTTGCAGGCCGGCGTCATCGCGGAAAATGCCGGACAGCGTCAGCGCCTGGCAGCCCGCCATCAGCGCCAGCACCAGCACGATCGGGTAGTTGTCCCGTTTGCGGGCAACGATCAGATCCCTTCCCAACAAGCCCGCCAGCAACGGCAGGAACGCGCCTTGCACCAGCAGCACCGCACCGGTCGGAAGCGGCGCCCACCACGCCAGGCGCCCCGCCAGCCAGACCAGCACCAGCGCGATCAGCGGCCACCCGCGCAGGGGCGCAATGCCCGTCCAGTTCGGCACCGCCGTCAGCAGAAACCCGCCGATGATCGCCGCCGCGAACCCGAACGGCATTTCGTGACGGTGCCAGGCCAGCATGCCGCCCGCCGGTTGCAGGGCAAGCCAATGGCCGTGCAGCCACAAGCCCCAGACCATGACGGCCAGCACGGCAAACCCGGCACCGGCGAGAAACAGCGGGCGGAAGCCGATGCTGAACACCGGTGCATCGGACAGGTTACGCATGGCAAGCCCTCGCCGGCATCTGCACAAGCCCCAAGCGGCGCTCCGCGACCAGCCGCATCACGTAGCCGATCTTGAGCAGGGTCGGCCCGATGACGGTCAAGGTATGCATCGTCACCAGCAGCCCGAGCGGCAGGTGGCCCTGATGCAGGTAGGCGCCGTAGAGGCCGACCGACAGCAAGGCCAGGCCGGCGACGAGCACGCGGCTCGACAGGTGCAGGACGTTCAGCGGACTTTCGAAGAAGGCGAGCATTTTTCGTATCCCCGTGCGGCTGGATGTGTGCCTGGAACGTTACAACTCCCGTGCCAGTTTCAAGGCCCCGTCAAATCAGGGTCTTGCCGGCACAAGAGTCGATATGACTCGAATCCGACAGAGTCATTAAGACTACCAAACAAGTCACAATGACTAGACCCCGGTGACTTTGCGCGCGATCTGCGGCATCCCGCACCTCCCCCGGACTGACTACGCTGTTAATCCAGCGTGTCTAACCTGCCGAGGACAACCGCCATGCAACGTTTCCAGAAACTCACGCCTTGCCTGTGGTTCGACGACCAGGCCGAAGCGGCGGCGAAGTTTTACTGCTCGATCTTCGATCACTCGAAAATCACCGCCGTCACCCATTACGGCAAGGCCGGCCAGGAATTCCACAAGCGCCCGGAAGGCTCGGTGATGACCGTCAGCTTCGAACTCGACGGCCAAAGCTTCACCGGACTCAACGGTGGGCCGGTGTTCACGTTCAACGAGGCGGTGTCGTTCCAGGTCAATTGCCAGACCCAGGACGAGATCGACCATTTCTGGGGCAACCTGTCCTCCGGAGGGCCTGTGCAGGCGCAGCAATGCGGTTGGCTCAAGGACAAGTTCGGGGTGTCGTGGCAGATCGTGCCGGTGGCGTTCATGCACATGATGCAGGATCCCGACACCGCCAAGACCCAACGGGCGATGCAGGCCATGCTCGGGATGAAAAAGCTCGACATCGCCGAACTGGAGCGGGCGTTCGCCGGCCAGAGCTAATACACTCCAGCCCTGGCCTGCCGGGATGCACGACGATGAGACACATTGCCGCCAAGAACCCTGAGAAAGCGCCGCGCTTCTGGCGCGACGCCGCCCTGCCCTTCATCGAAGCGCGGGCCATCGCCGATGGCCGGGACGTCTGCTACGCCCGGCACTCCCATGCGCACTTCTCCATTGGCGCCATCACCGCCGGGCGCAGCACCTATGTGCACGAGCAATCGCAGCATGAGGTCGCCGCCGGCACCGTGGTGCTGATGAATCCGGGGGATGTGCATGCGTGCAACCCGATCGACGACCAGCCCTGGTCGTACCTGATGCTGTATGTCGAAACGCCGTGGCTGACCGATCTTCAGCATCAGATGGGCTTCGGCGCCGACCTTGAGTTCCGGCGCTTCTGCGCCACCCATTCAAACGATCCCGGCCTCTTCCGCGATCTTCAGGGGCTGTACCGCATCCTCGTCGACGATCAGCAAGACGTGCTGAGCAAAGAGAGCGCGGCAGTGGAATTCTTCAGCGACCTGCAAACCCGCCTGAACCCGGCGGTGCCGCCCGTGCGCGAGCCGAACAGCAAGCTCGAACACGCGGCCGCCTTCATCCGGGCACACTGCACGCGGCTGCTCAGCCTCGACGACATCTGTGCGGCGGCGCAATTGTCGCCCTCGTACCTGATCCGCGCCTTCAAGCAGCATTTCGGCATGACGCCCCACGCCTATGTGGTCAATCAGCGCATTCAGTTCGCCCGGGAGCGGCTGCGCAACGGGCAGTTGATCGCCGACGTCGCATTGGAGGCGGGCTTTGCCGATCAGGCGCACTTTCAGCGGGTGTTCAAACAGCACTTGGCGGCGACGCCCGGGCAATATCGCGGGTGACGGCCTTAGTTATCCGCAACCGATAACTTCCTGTTAAACATTGCCGCAACCCTCAGTGGCTCGCCCATGTTCAGCCGGCGCGGCCATAAACTTCACTTGAAACTTACAAGCCGAAACGATAGCTACCGGTCAGGAAGTTAAGCCTTACGTAGTCTACGCCGACTTCAAACACTCGGTACGGACGGGACATGACACACTGGTTCAAACTGCTGCACACGCAAACACTGTCCGCCGATCAGGCTGAAAGCCGGGCCATTGCCAATACGCTGAAGAGCGAATTCCTCCAGAAGCCGGAAACTCCCTACTTCTATGAAACAAATCTCGTTGATATTCGAGGATTGAGCACTTTCATACATACAAAAAGCCGATTCGATATCGCCCAACACTCAGCCAGGCAGTTGCTCCGGCGAACCATTGCGCAGGAAACTTTCAAGGCACTGACAAGCGCACAGAAGCCCGCCCACGACAGCTGGATTACGGTCAATCAGACAGGAGAGATTCATCAGGCCTTTCAAGTCCAGTCCCCGCAGGGCTCTTCGCTCAGGCTGGAAAAGCTGGATGGCGGGGCTTTCGCCAGCCAGCAGGACAACATCGACCTCATCGCCAAGGCTGCTGCCGTAGCGGGCGGCATCATCTCTTCATCCAACGCAGTCCCACTCGTCAACTGGCTGGAGTTTCACCAGCTCAACCTTCCGAAAACAGTTGGTGACATACAGAACCTGATTGCATTGCTGACACTTGAACTGCCGTCGCCCCCGCAGCACGGCAATTACTGGGGTGACGTCCATCAGGACAGCGAGCCGACACTGTTTATCGATGAAGACCGACATTCAGTCCTCCATCAGCACACCTACTCACTTACGAAAATGAGGAATACGTCCGCCCGGGAACCACTGATCAGTTACCTGAGCAGGGCGCTTTACGAAAAGAGAACCTCAACGCTTCTGCGCGAATACCCACGAGAGAGTTGGCCGCTGCTGTTGGAGCTCCCGTCTATCAAGCAAATCGCCCAATCGTACATCGAGGCACTGGGACTTGAGGCATCGTCAGCCGAAACCGACTTGCCAATTGAACTGTGCAGCCGGGTTCTGGTATCCGCCATCATCGAGGATTTCGACCTTGGCACACATGACAAGAACAACGATTTGCGCCGCACCCTGCTGTATGCCCGCGCCAATGTGCAAGCCAACGTCTACCAAGTACGGGAAGGAATGAAGGACTGGTTGAGCGGCGTCGACGAAGCCGCTGTCCCCTTGGCAATTGAACTGATACTCGCAGGATTGGCGCCGGAGTTTCTGGTGGATGCCCCCGTGTCTGTGACGATCGGCTCACTGGAGTGGGTCATGCTGCGCAAATCGGTCATGCTGGCGGAAAACATTGCTCCCGGCCTGTCCCGCAACCTGTCGTATGAGAGGCTGATGGAACTGGGAGCGATTGCGCCCGCCAGCCCTCAACAGCAGATCCTCCACGACTGGGTGACATTGCAGGGCATCAAGGACTGGGCAACGGTCAACGACCTGGAGGACGATGCGCACAGCGATGCGGAACAGGACATCGTGAAGAACGCTGTCACGCAATACTCGGCACACATCAAAACCCTCGAAGAAGCCCAGAACGCGATCGGCGCTCAACCCGCAAATCGTCGCCTGCTGGCAACAAACGAACTGTCGCTTCACAAGCAAGACCCCGAGGAAACACTGTCCGCGTGGGTGCCACTGAACAGTTACACCTCAGAACCGCTTATCGATCTCTATCTGGCAGATGTGCTGAAAGAGAAACGGTACGACAGAACGCAAGGCACCAGCATTTACGAGGAGAACCCCGATCTCCTCACACTGCCGCCCATCAACGACTTGTACGCCGCGCGGACGAAGGCACACACCGAACGCTACAAGGCCGGGATTGCGACATTGCTGCGCCTGGCGATGTCACGCTTGCCGATCGATGACCGGACCGCGCTTGAGCGCGGAAGAATTGGCCTCTATTACGTACGCGATGACTTGATCGGACCGGTCGACTCAGGCCGCCGGCCCAAAGGGCGCGAAAAGAATCTCGCGGCTTTCGGCGTCGTTATTCTGTGCAGATACAACGGTCAGATGCATTGTTTTGAAGCGTTCCCCCACCTAGGTCTGTGCCGCGCCAATCCGGCACTCGCCAAGGCCTATGTCAGAGGATGGGCGTTGCATGAGAACAAATGGTCCGACCAAGACCCGAACGGCAACAATGATGAGTTCCAAAAATTAACGGAAATGCCTAGTGCCAAATTCGACCAGAGTGCTTACTTTTATGGTGACTCGCCAACACCCGTGAACACGGATGAGTCACTGGATTACGGCATGGGGATGGAGAGGTTCGGCCAGCTCGGCTACAACGACGGCCCGCAGCCCTTCTCCTTCAGCCCCATGAGCAGTTTCCGTTCGGCGCGGTTCGAACAGATCAGCCAACTGATAGCCGAACATCGTTCTCCGCTGACCTACGATCATTTCTACGCCATCGGATACGACAAGACCGGTATCGAAGAACGGAGCGAAGCCTTCGACAAAACGATTGATGCCATCCTGAATGTCATCATCCCTTTCAAAGGCTGCATTGAAGACGCGACGTCCAGCGACCCGCAACGGCGAAGCGGCGCCCTCTTCAGCTGCATCATGGACGTCACCGCTGTCGTCACCGTTTTTGCAGGCGGAGCCGGACTGTTCACCAAAGCACTGGCCAGCAGCTCCAGACTGTTGAACGTGAGCAAGGTGGTCGCGCGTTCGTTGCTGTCGCTGTTCAACCCACTGGACGGCGTGCCGCAGTTGATTCACGGCGGCGCCAAACTCGTCGGCAAGACCGCGCTGAAGCTCAGCCACCTGGGCAAGGCCATGACCCGCACCGGCGCCGACCAATTGCGCTTGTTCACCGGCGGCAGCGGCGCCTATGACCTGATCAAGGCCCTGAACAAGACCGGCTCCGCCGCCCAGATCCGCATGACCCTTCCGGCCGTGGCGCATGGGCGTGCGCTGTTCAGGGACGAAACGCTGGAAACCGCCGGGCAGGTGCTCAAGCGGCTGGGCGACAAGGCGCTGCCGCCCGACGGCATCCCGCTGCTGGAGCTGGATCATTTGTTCGAAAAGGCACTGATCGAAGCCTCGGCGCAATTGCAATCGGCGCAGGCACTGGAGTCCTTGATCGGCAAGCAACCCCTGCAGGATCTGCTGGGCGGCATCAAATCGACCTACTTCAAGCACTACGAAACCGCGCAAAGCACCACGAACGTGGTCGAGTCGATGGAAGCGTTGGTCACGATCGACGTCAAAAACATCAATGCCCTGAACGAACACCATCGAACGTTGCTGACGTCGGAAGGCCTGAGCGACGCCAAGTATCACCAGGTATACGAAGAAGGGCGATTCAACCCCACAGGCCTTACCGATGATGCGGACCGAGCGACAGCCTGGATCCTCAATGCCTCCAGCTCCAAAGGCAATGAATCCGCAACGCTCAAGGCACTGCTGCTCGAGTACAGCGGCAACGGCCTGGCGCTGAGTGATCCGGCGGTGGTGCGGGCACTGCACAAACGCCTCGCCCCCACCGTTCCGGCCCTGCGGACACCGAAACCCGAGACGGGCTACCCGTCGTCCATCAGCGGCAGCATCATGCTCGACCAGCATCTGCCGAAGCTGGATTCCGGCCATGAACACTTCGGCAAACAGCTGTACGGTGCGGTCACAGGTTTCCATGCCTTCACCGACGGCAACGGTCGCACCGCCCGGGCCCTATACGCGGTCCACGAGTTGCGCGCCAATCGCTTCAGCCCACTGGCGCCCGCCTCAGAGGGGGCATTGAGCGGCCTGGCTTGACGCCACCTCAGCAAGGCCCTTGCCCTGTCGAACCGGGCAAGGGCCGCGCGCGAAACCTACGGGATCAGCAGATACACCGCACTCCCCGCCAGCAACAACGCCATCGTCCGGTTGAACAGGCGCATCCCGGCGGGATTCTCCAGGTAGCCGCGCAAGAACGTCCCGGCATACGCCCAGCACCCCACCGACAGGTAGCAGATCACCAGGTACACCGCCGCGAACTGCCACACCAGCCGCGCCTCGCCGTCGGCGACGAACGCGCCCATCCCGGCCACGCAGGCCAGCCAGGCCTTGGGGTTGAGCCACTGCATGACGGCGCCGTACAGCATCGACGGCGCACGCTGCGCCTCCCCCGCGCCCAGTTTTCCGTCATCGGTGAACAGCTTCCAGGCCATGAACAGCAGGAACGCCACCCCGGCCACCTGCACCACCCGCGTCAGCGCCGGCCACAGCGTCAGCACTTCGTGCAGGCCCAGCCCCATCAGCACCAGCAACAGCACGAAGCCCAGGGTCGCCCCGGCCACATGCCGCTGACTGGCCAGAAAGCCGAACCGCGCCCCTGCCCCCAACGCCACAATGTTCACCGGCCCCGGCGTGATCGACGCCACCAGGGCAAACGCCGCCATCGACACCATCAGACTCATCGCACACCCGCTCCCTTTCCGTTGAACCGGCCGTCACCCTAACCGCCTGCGCAATGCCCGTATTGAACAAAACACCCCTGGCCTGTTCCGCAACGGCCGCGCATGACTGTATGGGTTCGAACGCACGCGCCGCGTGGTAAAAAGGCACACCCGCCACCGGAGCCCCCACCATGGACCTCGCCACCCTCACCCTGTTCCTCCCCGCCTGCTTCGCCCTGAACATGGCGCCCGGCCCGAACAACCTGCTGTCGGTCAGCAACGCGACCCGCTACGGCTACCGCCGCGCCTGCGTGGCCGGGGTCGGCCGCCTGCTGGCGTTCGCCGGGATGATCGCCCTGGCGGCGGCGGGCCTGGCGGTGGTGCTGCAGACGTCCGAGCTGCTGTTCTACGGGATCAAGATCCTCGGCGCCGGCTACCTGCTGTACCTGGCGTGGCAGCTGTGGCGGGCCGACCCGACGGCGCAAGGCATCGCCAGCGAATCGCCGAGCGGGCTCCTGGCCCTGGCCCGCCAGGAATTCCTGGTGGCGGCGGGCAACCCCAAGGCGATCCTGATCTTCACCGCGTTCCTGCCGCAGTTCGTCGAGCCGGCCCGGCCGATCACCCCGCAGTTCGTGGTGCTGGGCCTGCTGTTCCTGGCGCTGGAATGGATCGCCATCAGCGCCTACGCCTACATGGGCCTGCACATGCGGCGCTGGTTCGCCGAACCGCGCGGCAAGCGGATCTTCAACCGGTGCTGCGCGGGGCTGCTGTCGGCGGCGGCTTCGGTGCTGCTGATGGCCAAACGGGCCTGAGGGCTCACTCGAACGGTTGCCGGCCGATGGCGGACGGCGGGCAGCCGAACAGCCGCTTGAACTCCCGGCTGAACTGCGTCGCGCTGGCGTAGCCCACCTCGTAGGCCGCCTGCGCGCTGCCGAAGCCCTGCTGCGCGATCAACCGACGGGCCCGGTGCAGACGCAGGTTCTTGAGGTACTGCATCGGCGGATAGCCCGTCACTTCGCGAAACGCCTGGTGATAGCCGGACAGGCTCATGCCCGCCTCGGCGGCGAGCGCCGCCACGGAAAACGGCGCGGCAGGGTCGCGGTACAGGCTGTCGATCGATTGCCGCACCCGCCCCAACCGCCCCTGCCGGGACACCAGCGAGCGCAGGCATTCGCCGGCGGGGCCCAGCAGCATCTGGTAGTGCAGCTCGCGCAACAGCCCGGCACCGAGCACCCGGGTGTCCATCGGCGACGCCAGTGCCGCCAGCAGGCGACACAAGACATCCAGCAGGCCGGGCGCCATGTCGGCGATCATCATGCCCCGCGCGCCCGGATTCGCCGGAACCTGAAGCGCAGCGTCCATGGTCAGCAGCAATTCGCTGACCAGGCTGCTGTCGATCCGCACCGCCAGCGCCAGCATCGCGCCGTCGGGGCCCACCTGCGTGTCGCAGTCGAACGACATGGGCACCGTCACCACCAGGCACTGGCCGGCGTGATAGGTGTAGGTCTCCGCCCCCAGGTATCCGCGCTTCATGCCTTGCGCCAGCAGGACGAAGCTCGGTTCCTGCAGCACCGGCGCCCTGGGCTGCGAGGTGTCGGCGCGCATGTAGGTGATGCCGTCCAGCGGTGCGGCGGTGAAACCGTCGTTGACCGCCAGACCGCGCAACCGGTCGATCAGTCGTTGGCGTACGTTCGCCCCGTCCGTCATGTGCCTTGCCACCCGTCGATATCCCAGAAAGGCCCATGGTAGGCCAGCGAGCGCGCAGCGGGCGAGCCCGGCGCCGCGTGCCTGGAGGATTGGGCAAGCCATTTGGGATTTTGTGTATTGGGCCGCCCGCCGACGGCTTCTAGACTTCACCGGCAGTGCGACGACCGTCGCTCATTCACAAGAGGAGTCTTGCGATGTCCAGGAAAATTCTGGTTGTGCTGACCAGCGTCGAGAAGTACCCCAACCTGAACCGCGCCACCGGCCTGTGGCTGGGCGAAGCGGTGCATTTCGTCAAGAAGGTCGAGGCGGCGGGCTACACCGTGGACTACACCAGCCCTCAGGGCGGCTACACCCCGATCGATCCCCACAGCCTGGCCATGGCCGAGCCGGTGGACTGGGCGTGGTATCACGACAAGGCCTTCATGAACCGGCTCGGCGCCACCCTGCCGGCCAGCCAGGTCAATGCCGCGGACTACGTGGCGATCTATTACGCCGGCGGCCACGGGGTGATCTGGGACTTCCCCGACAACCCCGACCTGCAGAAGCTCAGCGCCGCGATCTATGAGAACGGCGGCTACGTGTCATCGGTCTGCCACGGTGCGGTGGGCCTGCTGAACATCACGCTGTCCGACGGCCAGGCGCTGGTCAAGGACAAGCAGGTGACCGGGTTCTCCAACGAGGAGGAGCGCCTGGCCGAACTGGACCAGTACGTGCCCTTCCTCACCGAAGACGAACTGGTCAAGCGCGGCGCCCGCTACGTCAAGGCCGACCAGCCGTGGGCCGCCTACGCGGTGGCCGACCGGCGCGTGATCACCGGCCAGAACCCGGCGTCGGGCGGCGCGGTGGCGGACCTGCTGCTCAAGGAACTGGCCCGCTGAACCGGCCGGGGCGACAGCGGAGGTCGCCCCCACCCTGTTCACTCCGCCTGCGACGGCCCCTTGAGCTCGACCTGGTTGCCGTCCGGGTCAAAGCAGTACAGCGACAGGCCGTTGCCCTCGGCGCCGAAACGCGTGGCGGCCTTCTCCACCGTGAGGCCGGCCGATTGCAGGTGCTGCGTGATCGCCTGCTCATCGAACGGCTCGATGCGCAGGCAGAAGTGATCGACGTTGCGCCGTTCGGCACCAGCGGCCGCGCCGCCCTTGCGGCCGATCTCGCCGTCGAGGTCGACCAGATCGATCATCGACGTGCCGGCACGCAAGTGCACCAGGCCCAGCTTCTCGTTGCGCTTGACCACCTCGGCGCCGAAAACCCGGTCGTAGAACTCGATGCTGCGCTGAAGGTCCGCCACCCGCAGCACGATGTGGTCGATGCGTTGAATCGTGAAAGGCGTCATGCAATCAATCCCTGGGTTGAAACGACCCGACCACTCTAGTGCAACGGCAAAAAAATTCACTGTCGATTTTTCGGTGGAGCCATCGCAAAAGCGGATTTATCCTCGGCCCATGAACATACAGACCGCTGTCCTGCCGCCCCACGCCGAAATGGTTCGCGCCATGCTCGAACGCGACACCGCCTACGAAGGCGTGTTCTTCACGGCCGTGAAAACCACCGGGATCTTCTGCCGCCCCAGCTGCACGGCGCGCAAGCCGAAACCGGAGAACGTGGAGTTCTTCGCCCATGCCGACGACTGCCTGTCCGCCGGCTACCGCGCCTGCCTGCGCTGCAAGCCGCTGGATGCCGCCGCCATCGCCCCGGACTGGGTGCAGCGGCTGCTCGCGGCCGTGGACGCCGACCCGGAGGTGCGCTGGAGCGATGCGCAACTGCTCGCCGAAGGCATCGAGCCGTTGAAGCTGCGGCGCTGGTTCAAGCAGCATTTCGGCATGACCTTCCACGCCTGGCTGCGCACCCGCAGGCTCGGCATGGCGCTGGGCGGGATCCGCCAAGGGACGTCCATCGACCACGCCGCGTTCGATTCCGGCTACGAATCCCTGAGCGGCTTTCGCGATGCCTTCCAGAAATCGTTCCACATCACGCCAGGCCGTTCAGCCGCCAGCGAACCGCTGCTGTTCACCCGCCTGACCACTCCGCTGGGGCCGATGATCGCCATGGCCGAGCGCCGTGGGCTGGTGCTGCTGGAGTTCCTCGACCGTCCGGCGCTGACCCGGGAGGTCGAAGACCTGCAGAACCGCTTCGGCTATGCGGTGGCACCGGGGCACAACGCCCACCTGCAGCGGATCGAAACGGAACTGGCGCAGTATTTCGCCGGGCAGCTCAGCGAGTTCACGGTGGCGCTGCACCTGCCCGGCAGCGATTTCGCCCGCCAGGTGTGGGCCGAGCTGCTGCAGATCCCCTACGGGCACACCAGCACCTACGGCGCCATCGCCGCCCGCCTGGGCAAGCCGGGCGCCAGCCGTGCGGTGGGCCTGGCCAACGGGCACAATCGGTTGGCGATCGTGGTGCCCTGCCATCGGGTGATCGGCGCAGACGGCTCGCTGACCGGCTATGGTGGAGGACAGCCGCGCAAGGCGTTCCTGCTCAGGCTGGAAAACGCCGCCGTGCAGCTCACGCAACAACTGGCTTTCTGACCATTCGGCACACCACACAAAAGAAGGGATTTCGATGAACGCGCTCGACACTCAATTCCACCAGCTGCACCACGATGGCCTGCTGATCCTGACCAACGTCGCCGACGCCACCGGCGCCCGGCTGGTCGAGCAGTCGGGCGGCAAGGCCGTGGCCACCAGCAGCGCCGCCGTGGCCTGGGCCCATGGCTACCCGGACGGCAACACGCTGCCGCTGGAGCGGCTGGTGTCGACCGTGACCTCTATCGCCCGCGTCATCAAGTTGCCGCTGAGCGTCGACATCGAAGCGGGCTACTCCGACGACCTCGAACGGGTTGCGCAAGTGGTCGACGCAGTGATCGCCGCCGGGGCGGTCGGGATCAACATCGAGGACGGCAGCGGCGCGCCGGAACTGTTGGCGCGCAAGATCGAAACGGCGCGCCGGGTCGCCGACAGGCGTGACGTGAAGCTGTTCATCAATGCCCGCACCGACGTCTACCTGCGCGGCCTGGTGCCGGCCGAAGACCGCGTCGCCGAAACCCTGCGCCGGGCCAAGCTGTACCAGGCCGCCGGCACCGACGGCCTGTTCGCCGCCGGGGTGACCAGCGCCTATGAGATCGAAGCGATCTGCAAGGGCACGGCGCTGCCGGTCAATGTCCTCGCTTTCCCCGGCCTGCCCTCGCCCGAAGAATTGCGCAGCCTGGGCGTGCGCCGCTTGAGCGCCGGCTCCGGCATTGCCGAGTTCCTCTACGGCGCCATGGGGTCGCTGGTGAAAAGCTTCCTCGCCAGCGGCCAGCTCGACACCCGGGACCTCAAGGCGTTCACCTATGGGGACGTCAACGGTTTGCTGAAGTAACCATGTCCGACGCCTACCGAGCGGCCACCGCGTTCCTGGCCAGCCTGGACGCCGACTGGCAGCGCCACATCGCCGCCGTCGGCCCCTGCCTGCATCAGCCTCACCCGGCCCGCGACCCGTATGAGTCGCTGGTGCGGGCGATCGCCTATCAGCAACTGCACGCCAAGGCCGGGGATGCGATTGTCGGGCGTCTGGTGGGACTGTTTCCGGGCCAGGCGTTTCCCCGGCCCGGACAGATCCTGGCCACCGATTTCGACCGGCTGCGCAGTTGCGGGTTTTCCGCAGGCAAGATCGCGACCCTCCAGGGCATCGCCCAGGCCACGCTCGACGGCGTGGTGCCGGACTACGCCACGGCGCTGGCGATGGACGACGAGGCGCTGATCGAACGCCTGGTCAGCCTGCGCGGGGTCGGGCGCTGGACGGTCGAGATGTTGCTGATCTACAGCCTGGAGCGGCCCGACATCCTGCCGGCGGACGATTTCGGCGTGCGCGAGGGCTACCGGCGGCTCAAGGGGCTGGAAGTGCAGCCGACCCGCAAGCAGATGATCGAGATCGGATCGGCCTGGAGCCCGCACCGCACCGTGGCTGCCTGGTACCTGTGGCGGGTGCCGACCCGCTAGACCGCGTCATCGTTCATCGCCGGCAAGCCGGCTCCCACAGGCCCCGCATCCAACCGCAACCCCTGTGGGAGATTGCCTGCAAGCGATGGGGCCAGCATTGCCGACATCTCCGGTGCCTGACCCACCGCCATCGCCAGCAGGCTGGCTCCCACAGGTTCCGCATCCATCCGCAACCCCTGTGGGAGCTTGCCTGCAAGCGATGAGGCCGGCACCGCCGACATCTCCGGTGCCTGACCCACCGCCATCGCCAGCAGGCTGGCTCCCACAGG
>NZ_JBIVHR010000085.1:23504-26100 GCF_044749305.1 Pseudomonas sp. NPDC089534
GGAACGGTGGCGCCGGTCAGTCTTGGTGCGCCCAGGTCATGCGGAACGACGCTCCGCCCCACGCCGAATCGCCGACCTCCACCTGACCGCCGTGGGACTGCGACACCCGCCGCACCAGCGCCAGCCCGAGGCCGAAGCCGCCGGTGCGGCGGTCGCGGCTGGCGTCCAGGCGCGAGAACGGTTCGAAGATCTTTTCCCGGCCCGCCAGCGGCACGCCCGGCCCGTCGTCGTTGACCTGAACCTCGTATTGATCGCCGATGCGCAGCAGCGACACCTCGACCCGCCACTCGGCGTACCGGATGGCGTTGCGCAACAGGTTGATCACCGCCCGCGCCATGAACCGCGGCTCGATCCGCACCTCATCGACCCCGCATTCGCGGATCACCAGCTGCACCCCGGCGGCCTCGGCCTCCAGCGCCACGCTGCCCACCACGCTCTCCAGCCAGTTGATGGCCTGAATGTTCTCCCGGTTGATCACCGTCGCGCCGCGCTCAAGGCTCGCGTAGGTGAGCAGTTCGGAGACCATTTCCTCCAGTTCGCCGAGGTCGGCGTACATGTCGGCGATCAGTTCGCGGTTGTGCCCCGCTTCCGGCTGCTGCTTGAGCTGGTCGAGCTCGAACGACAGGCGCGCAATCGGCGTGCGCAACTCATGGGACACGGCATTGGTCAGGTCGCGCTGGTTGGCGATCAAGGTTTCGATCCGGGCGGCCATCAGGTTGAAATGCCCGGCCAGGTCGCGGATGTTCGAGCGCTTCGACAGCTGGATGCGCGCCGACAGGTCGTTGTCGCCGAAACGCACCGCCGCCAGGCGCAGTTTCTCCAGGTCGCGCCAGTGCGGGCGCACCCAGAAGAACAGGACAATGCCGATCATCACCGCCACCATCAGGTAGGCGCCGGCGATGTAGAACGGCATCAGGCTCGGTTCGCCGGGCAACTGGATGCTGAGCAGCTGCGGGCCGCCGTCGATGGACGCGAGGTAGCGCATGTACTTGTCGCGGATCACCAGCAGGCCCTGGGCGAGCTCGGCCTTTTCCTTGTCGGTCAGGTCCAGTTCGCCGGCCTCGACCAGCGTCAGGCCCAGGCCGTAGTGCGGACGGATGGTCTGCAGCAGCGCCTCACGCCCCGGACCGTCCAGGCCGCGCAACTGTTCGCCCAGCGTCCAGGCCTGGCCGCGGACGGCTTCGCGGTTGTAGTCCTGCATCTGATAGTCGAGCAGCGCATCGAAGGTGTGCTCGACCGTCTGCAGCGCCAGCACCAGCCCGACGGTCATCACCAGGAACAGCCGGAGGAATAGCCGCAGCATCTACAGCTCCCACGCGAACGGATTGAACAGATAGCCCTTGCCCCACACGGTCTTGATGCACACCGGCTCGCGGGGGTTGTCGTTGAGCTTGCCGCGCAGCTTGCTGATGTAGACGTCGACGCTGCGGTTGAGCCCGTCGAACGCGATGCCGCGCATGCGGTTGAGGATCTCGTCGCGGGACAGGGTCTTGCCCGCGGCGCTGGCCAGCAGCCACAACAGTTCGAATTCCATGGTGGTGAGCTCGACCGGCTCGCCCCCCAGGCGCACCTCGCGGCGGCTGCGGTCGATGGCCAGATGGCCGAACGTCAGCGCGTTGCACACGTCGGTGTCGGGCACCTGCCGGCGTTGCAGCGCCCGCAGGCGGGCCAGCAGCACCGGCGGCTTGATCGGCTTGATCACGTAGTCGTCGGCGCCGGACTCCAGGCCCAGGATATGGTCGAGGTCGTCTTCCTTGGCGGTGAGGATGACGATCGGCGTGTCCGACACGCTGCGGATCTCACGGCACACGTGCAGGCCGCTCTGCCCCGGCAGCATCAGGTCGAGCACCACCACCTTGGGCTTGAATTCGACGAACGCGGCCACCGCCAGGTCGCCGCGGTGCACCGTGCGCACCTCGTAGCCGTGCTGCTGCAGAAAATGCGCGATCAGCGTGGCCAGGCGCTGATCGTCTTCCACCAGCAGGACTCTGCCGAAACCCAGGTTATCCATAACGACCGTCTGCCGTCCTCTGTGAAGTGGGCGACATTATGGCGGCAATCGGCGGCCGGGCGGCTATCGAAAGCAGCAAAAACCGGCCGCAGGGGCCGGTTTCCGGTGATGTTTCATCGTCTTAAGAGTTTTTAACAAGTGGCGTCATGCGGCGCTCGGCACGCCGCTGTGGAAGCGGAACTCCACGTCCGGCGACTCGATCAGGTCTTGCTCGACGGCCCGCACCTTCTCGATCACCTGGGCGATGTCCTTGGCGTCGCCGTACTGGTAGGCCAGTTTCAGGTAACCCTGAAAGTGCCGCGCCTCGCTCTTGAGCAGGCCGAAATAGAACTTGCCCAGCTCTTCGTCCAGGTGCGGCACCAGCGCCTCGAACCGCTCGCAGCTGCGCGCCTCGATGAAGGCGCCGACCACCAGGGTGTCGACCAGCTTCACCGGCTCATGGCTGCGCACCACCTTGCGCAGGCCGGAAGCGTAGCGGCCGGCATGCAGTTGGCGCAGTTCGACCTTGCGCCGCTTCATGATGCGCATCACTCGATGAATTCGCTTTCCTGGCGTGCGGTCACCCGGTAATCGATGAAGTAATCC
>NZ_JBIVHR010000086.1:0-25820 GCF_044749305.1 Pseudomonas sp. NPDC089534
ATGTTCGGATACTCCGCATTCAGTGGATAAACATAATCAGAAGGCCTGCCGTGCCCTGTTGATTACTTCTTCTTTTTCGGGGCGATGACCATGATAGCTGGCGTCCTTCCATCTTAGGATGCTGTTCGACCGATCCGTACTCGAGTAGGTCTTGTTCGACCCGCTTGAGGAGATCCTTCCCCAGCTCCTGGTGGGCCATCTCACGGCCGCGGAATCGCAAGGAAACCTTGGCCCTGTCCCCGTCTCTCAGGAAACGTACCAGGTTGCGTAGTTTTACCTGGTAATCCCCTTCCTCCGTCCCTGGACGAAACTTGATTTCTTTGACCTGAATCTGCTTCTGGTTCTTCTTCGCCGCAGCAATCTGCTTCTTCTTTTCGAAGATCGATTTGCCGTAGTCCATCACCCGGCAAACCGGAGGGACGGCGTCGGCGGAGATTTCCACCAGATCAAGCTTGGCTTCTTCAGCTATACGAAGCGCTTCATCAATCGAGACGATGCCAATCTGCTCGCCGTCAGCGCCAATTAACCGAACCTCGCGTGCCGAGATATTCTCGTTGATCGGGGCCTTCGGTGCAGTTCGTTTATCCTGTCTCATTTCACGCTTAATAATAATTACTCCGAATCTTGGCGACCACGCCGGGAAACCGCTTGCGCGAGGAACTCGGCGAACTGGGCGACCGGCATCGAGCCGAGGTCTGCACCTTCACGAGTACGCACAGCGACAGTCTGCATCTCGACTTCCTTATCCCCAATAACCAAGAGATATGGAACCTTGAGCAAAGTATGCTCGCGGATTTTAAAGCCGATCTTTTCATTTCTCAAGTCGGACTTGGCACGAAACCCGCTTTCGTTGAGAGTTTTTTCGACCTGGGCGACGAAATCCGCCTGTTTGTCGGTGATGTTCATGATCACCGCCTGCGTCGGCGCCAGCCACGCAGGGAATGCACCTTCGTAGTGCTCGATCAGAATCCCGACGAAACGCTCGAAGGAACCGAGGATCGCACGGTGCAGCATCACCGGGTGCTTACGGCTGTTGTCTTCCGAAACGTACTCGGCGCCGAGGCGCACAGGCAGGTTGAAATCGAGCTGCAGGGTGCCGCACTGCCATACGCGACCGAGGCAGTCCTTGAGCGAGAACTCGATCTTCGGACCGTAGAACGCGCCCTCGCCCGGCTGCAGGTCATAAGGCAGGCCCGCGCTGTCGAGCGCCGCCGCCAGCGCCGACTCGGCGCGATCCCACAGCTCGTCGGAACCGACACGTTTTTCCGGACGGGTGGACAACTTCATCTCGATGTCCTTGAAGCCGAAGTCGGCGTAGACATCCATGGTCAGCTTGATGAACGCGGCGGACTCGGCCTGCATCTGCTCTTCGGTGCAGAAGATGTGCGCGTCGTCCTGTGTGAACGCACGCACGCGCATGATGCCGTGCAACGCACCGGACGGCTCGTTGCGGTGGCAGGCGCCGAACTCGGCCAGGCGCATCGGCAGCTCGCGGTAGCTTTTCAGGCCCTGGTTGAACACCTGCACGTGGCACGGGCAGTTCATCGGCTTGATCGCGTAGTCGCGGCTTTCCGACTCGGTGGTGAACATGTTGTCGGCGTAGT
Organism: Pseudomonas sp. NPDC089534; assembly: GCF_044749305.1. NCBI lineage: Bacteria > Pseudomonadati > Pseudomonadota > Gammaproteobacteria > Pseudomonadales > Pseudomonadaceae > Pseudomonas > Pseudomonas sp. NPDC089534. The sequence goes on from NZ_JBIVHR010000086.1 coordinate 1,605, forward strand.
TGGCCCAGTGCCCGGACTTTTCCCACAGGCTGCGGTCAACGACCTGCGGTGTCTTGATCTCGAGGTAGCCGTTGTCGCGCTGCACCTTGCGCATGTACTGCTCAAGCACTTGGTAGAGCGTCCAGCCGTTCGGGTGCCAGAACACCATGCCCGGCGCTTCTTCCTGGGTGTGGAACAGCCCGAGGCGCTTGCCGATCTTGCGGTGATCACGCTTTTCGGCTTCTTCGATGCGCTGGATGTAGGCGGCCAGCTGTTTCTTGTCCGCCCAGGCCGTGCCGTAGACACGCTGCAGCTGCTCGTTCTTGGCATCGCCGCGCCAGTAGGCGCCGGACAGCTTGGTGAGTTTGAAGGACTTCAGGAAACGGGTGTTCGGCACGTGCGGGCCACGGCACATGTCGACGTATTCTTCGTGATAGTACAGGCCCATGGCCTGCTCGTTCGGCATGTCCTCGACCAGGCGCAACTTGTAGTCTTCGCCGCGGGACTTGAACACTTCGATCACCTGGGCACGCGGAGTGACCTTCTTGATGACGTCGTAGTCCTTGTCGATCAACTGCTGCATGCGCTGTTCGATGGCAGCCATGTCTTCAGGCGTGAAAGGACGCTCGAAGGCGATGTCGTAGTAGAAGCCTTCGTCGATGACCGGGCCGATGACCATTTTGGCGGTCGGGTACAGCTGCTTGACCGCATGGCCAACCAGGTGGGCGCAAGAGTGGCGAATGATCTCCAGCCCCTCTTCATCCTTTGGCGTAATGATTTGCAGCGTCGAGTCGCTGTCGATGATGTCGCAAGCGTCGACCAGCCGACCGTTGACCTTGCCGGCCAGGGTGGCCTTCGCCAGGCCTGCGCCGATGGATGCGGCGACCTCGGCTACGGAAACCGGGTGATCGAAAGAACGTTGACTGCCGTCGGGAAGAGTAATAGTTGGCATGGCGCCTCCTCTCCTAGTGGTGACCCCTACCAAAGGTCACGTGGGTTGGGATGAGCCAGTACAAGATCCGATCCAGGCCATTCAATGATGAACGCCTGCCTTACAGCGGCAGGAGCCTTGCGGCCAACCGGAAAACCGAACCAGAGTGACTGGGATTCAAACAGAAAGTACGGGGGGCGCACCGACCGGAGCCGAAGGCCCTTCGGAGCCTGCGACCGCCCGAGCCCGGCATCCTAGCACAGATGAACGGTTGCGGACGCTTCGGGGCTGCAATCCAGAGCAGATCGTCCGTTTTTATGCCAGAGTGATGAACTTGATCCGCCCTTCGCCCATCAGATGACAAGACATTGACCCACAAGGAGCATCTTCGCATGCGTCTGCACACCCTTTTCGCCGCTCTCGCCCCCGTAGTTCTGCTGCTGCCGCTGAGCGCCCATGCCGACTGGCCGAAAGGCGAGCGCGAGAAATACATGGCGCAGTGCACCCAGGCGGCAACACCGCAGATCGGTGCGGCGGCCGCCAAGTCCCATTGCGCCTGCGGCGCCGATGCCATCAAATCCTACCCGGCCAGCGACATCCAGGCCCTGATGGACAACAAGGCCAGCCAGGAGCTGCAACAGAAAGCCTTGGGCCAGATCGCCAAATGCAAGGCCAACGTCCCGGCGAAAAAGTGACGGAACAGGACGCCTGATGCCCGCCAAGCACCGGAAAAAGGCTCGCCAACAAGGATTTTCCGCCTGTTTCGTGCAGGTTTTACAGGTTTTTTACTGACCCCCAAAAGCGTTTGAAAGCCTTTCAAACCGGGGCCTCCAGCCGAAACAGCCTGCAAAGAAAACACGACTGATTGGCAAACAGCCCCCGCGGGGGGCTACCAAAGCGAACATTTCGACTATGATACCCCGGTGTGCCCAGTTGGCCTGAGCAGCACAGTACTACTGAAAATATATGTTTCTTGGAGATACACCATGTCTAATCGCCAATCCGGCACCGTCAAATGGTTCAACGATGAAAAAGGCTTCGGCTTCATCACTCCTCAAGGTGGCGGTGACGACCTGTTCGTACACTTCAAAGCTATCGAAGTTGACGGTTTCAAAAGCCTGAAAGAAGGCCAAGCCGTATCCTTCGTGGCTGAGAAAGGCCAAAAGGGTATGCAAGCTGCACAAGTTCGCCCAGAGTAATTTCCCGGCGCACAAAAAAACCCCGTCCATGTGACGGGGTTTTTTATGCCTGCCGCAAAAGTCGCAGTGATCAGCCGCAGTTGACGCGGGTGACGACCAGATCGTTGTCGGTGTTCAGGTTCAGCCGGTCAGAACGGTATTCCAGAGTGATCATGTCATTTGGCTTGAGGAACCGCGCGCTCTGCGCACCGGCTCGGGTACGGGCCTGATCCAGAAGCTGGGGCGAGGCCTTTTTGCCGATGGCAAATTCTGCGCCCGACGCCTCGCAGCGGCCATGGCCGGTTTCGCCGGCTACAGGATCCTTGGCCGACTCGCTTGAGGTCGAACTGCAACCAGCCAGCATGGCAATGGCCGCGAGAGCGCCCAGCGACATGAATTTAATAGGCATGAAGCCTCCTTTTCCAATGGTTGTATCGAGATCGTGCGACCACCAATCCTGCGTTTGGTTTCACGGAGAGAAAGCGCACACCCTCCTCCACGATCACAACGGCGCCGAGTTTGCCTGAACAACGGCAAATGCTTCAGCACGCAATCGTGACTGAATATTAACCGGCCTCAGTAGACGTCAATGTAGTCGAACGGTGGATTCGGCCAGTTATCCTTGAGTGCGTTGTAGATCTGCATCACCCAGACGTCGTCGCTCGCGGCCACACGCCCGACGCACCCCGATCCCTTGGCCCATGTCTCAAGACGGAACGACAGACCGTCGATGTCCTGCCCACCCGTCACACCCGAGGAAATGTAGGCCATCCCTCCTTTGGTCACTCGCAACTGGGTGTGCACATCGTCACTGGCCCCGGCCAGCAACCGTCGCACAGACTCAAGCGTCAAGCCATCGGGAGCATTCAAATCGATCTGCACGGTGCAATCCTTGATTCAGACGGAAACGACCAAGTGTCGCACAGGCCCGCATTCATGCCTAAGTCGCAGTGCCAAACGCCTGGCAACATGATTTACTCAAGGCTCCGACCTACCCCATCGCCAAGGCCCGCCATGACCTCCGTAAGCATCACCGCCGACATAAAGGCCCATTGGCCTCAGGGGCACAGTTCCTACAGCCCGGGCAGTCCCGAAGAGCTCGCGCTGATCAGCATCGACCTGCTGGTCAGGACACTCGGCACGCAAGGCGCCCGATCGTTCATCACTCAGGTATTCGAGAAGTACCCGGACGACTTCCAGGGCACTGCGGACAGCGAGAGGGAATGAAGGCCCGCAAGCGTGAAGCCTGCGGGCGCGTCACTTACTTCAGGCGCTTCAGGCGCTCGGTCAGCAGATCGAAGAAGCCCTGGGCATCGCCGTTTTCCACCCAGAACGCGTTCTTCGGCTGTTTCAGGCCGTCGTACCAGTCAACGATGGTCTGACCGAAAGTCGGCCCTTCACGGCTGTCCACCACCACATTCACCGAACGGCCGGTGAACAGCTGAGGCTTAAGCAGGTAGGCGATCACTGTCGCGTCATGCACAGGGCCACCCGGAATCCCGTAGTGCTCCATGTCGCCCTTGATGTATTCGTTGAGGATGTCGCCGACGATCTTGCTGGCGTTGTTGTTCAGCGCCGCGATCTGCTTCAGCCGCGCGTCGCTGGTGAGCACCTTGTGGGTGACGTCAAGCGGCAGGTAGGTCAGCTTCACGCCGCTCTTGAGCACCACCTCGGCCGCCTGGGGATCGGCGAACAGGTTGAACTCCGCCACCGGGGTGATGTTGCCGCCGTTGAAGTGCGCGCCGCCCATGATCACCACTTCCTTGATGCCCTGGACGATCTCCGGCTCCTGGACCAGCGCCAACGCCAGGTTGGTCTGCGGGCCGAGCATGGCGATGGTGATGCTGTGGGGCTTGGCCTTCTTGAGCGTGTCGATCAGGTAGTTGACCGCATTGCCTTCGGCAAGGCCCTTTTTCGGCTCGTGGACGGCGACACCCGACAGGCCTTCCTTGCCATGGATGTTTTCGGCATAGATCGGCGTGCGCATCAGCGGCTTCGGCGCGCCGGCATACACCGGCACATCCTCGCGTCCCGCCCATTCGCGGGCCAGACGGGCGTTACGCGAGGTTTTGTCCAGACGCACATTGCCCGCCACGGTGGTCAATGCGCGAATGTTCAGTTCATCCGGCGACGCCAGGGCGAACAGCAGGGCAACCACGTCGTCGGCACCCGGATCGGTGTCGATGATCAGGTCGATCTTTTCCGCCGCCTGGGCGCCGGTCGCGGTCATTAGGGACAAAAGCAGCAGGCTCCGGAACAGTTGAGGCAGTTTTTTAGCATAGCGGCGCATGGCGCACTCCTTGTGCATGTGAAATCGAATGGGTCGACGACCCGTCAGAACGTGACCCCGGCCACCAGTACGATATTGCAGTACGGCTGGCATTCGCCGGTACGGACAACCGCCCGCGCCTGGCGGCTGAGCACCTTGAATTGCTCATGGCTGAGCAGATCGCGCCGACCCAGCGCCCCCGAATCGCTCAGTTCGTTCAGGGCGAGCAGAGGCGCGGGGCTTCTTTCGAGAATCTCCTGGGCCAGCACATGGCTTTCCACCTGCATTTCGCTGAGCACGACCTTGAGGGTGCCGACGAAATCCGGAACGCCGTGGGTCAGCGCCAGGTCGATCAGTTCGACACCGGGGGGAACCGGCAAGCCGGCGTCCCCGATCACGAGCATGTCGCCATGACCGAGTGAGGCGATCAGCCGCGACAGGGCGACATTGAGCAGCGGAGTCTTTTTCATGAGGATTTGAATGCCTGTACTTCGGAACGTGTGGGAATGGACGGCTGTGCGCCAGCGCGGGTGACCGACAACGCCGCGGCGACCTGGCCGTAGCGGATGGCCTGAGCTTCGGACTCGCCGCGCGCCAGCGCCGCGGCGAAACCGCCGACAAATGTGTCGCCCGCCGCCGTGGTGTCGACGGCTTTGACCTTGGGCGCCGGGAAATGCTCGAAGCCTGTGCCGCTGGCGAACAACAGCCCTTGAGCGCCCAGAGTGATCAGCACTTTGCCCGCACCCAGGCCGATCAGATGGCTCGCCGCCCGCTCTGCCGCCTCCAGCGAATCCACGGGCAGCCCGCTCAAGATCGCCGCCTCGCTTTCGTTGGGGATCAGATAGTCGATGGAGGCGTACCAGTCCGACGGGAGAACCCGACTGGCAGGTGCCGGGTTGAGGATGACGGTCTTGCCGAGCGCCCGGGCACGCTTGAGGGCGTGACCGACCGTGGCGTCCGGAACCTCCAGCTGGCAGATGACCACATCGGCCGCCTGCAGCACGTCATCGAACCGGTCCACCACAGCCGAAGTCAACGCACCGTTGGCACCGGCCACTATCACGATCGCGTTCTGACTGTTGTCATCGACCACGATCAGCGCCACGCCGCTGGAATCCGCGACCGCGCTGACCGCCCGGCAATCGATCCGTTCGGCCAACAACGCATCACGCAATTGCGCGCCATACGCATCGTTGCCGACGCAACCGACCATCGCCACAGCCGCCCCCAACCGGGCGGCCGCCACCGCCTGATTGGCGCCCTTGCCGCCAGGCACGGTGGCGAACGAATGGCCGATCAGGGTCTCGCCGCCAAGGGGCAATCGAGGCGCACGGGTCACCAGGTCCATGTTCAGGCTGCCTATTACCACTACATTTGCTGACATACGTCGCTACTCATCAATTCGGTTTCAGCGGTATTCGGTGAACACGCCGAACAGGGGGGCCGTCGACTCGCGCAAGACGATGCTCGGCGTGACGATCCGTTGGTCGGTGGCCAGGTTCGGGCTGGCGATCCTGCGCAGCAGCACTTCCGCCGCCATTTCCCCCAACTGCAGGATCGACTGGCCGACCGTGGTCAGCGCAGGGTAAACGTACCGGCTCATCTGGATGTCGTCGAAACCGATCACCGACAGCTCGGTGGGCACGCGCATGTTGCGCTCCGCTGCGGCCCGCAGCACACCGATGCCGATCATGTCGTTGCCGGCGAAGATCGCCGTGGGTGGATTGCCCTCGAGCAGCAGGGCCGCCGCGTTGTAGCCGCCGGTGCTGGTGAAGTCGCTTTCCAGTACGCGTCCGGACGCCACCTCCACCCCCGCCTCGTCCATCGCCCGGCGGAAACCGGCCAGACGCATTTTCGCAACACTGGTGCTGACCGGCCCGCCGATGGTGGCGATGTCGCGATGGCCAAGCTCCAGCAGATGACGGGTGGCGAGGTAGGCGCCGTATTCATGGTCGATGCGCACCAGGTCCGCATCCACGCCATCCAGGCCGCGGTCGACGATCACCATGGGTGTCTTCACGCCGGACAGTCCCTGAACCAGCCCGTCGTCACCGCCGGCGGAAGCGACGATCAGGCCGTCGATGCGCTTCTCCAGCAATACCCGCAAGTAATTGCGCTGCTTTTCCGGATCGTCATCGGAGTTGCAGAGGATCACGCAATAGCCGTTGCGCTCGCAGTAGTCCTCGATCCCCCGCGCCAACTCGGCAAAGTACGGGTTGAGACTGTTGGGCACCAGCAAACCGATGGTGGCCGTGGTCTTGGCCTTCAACGAGCGCGCGACGGCGCTGGGCACATAATCGAGGCTCTTGATCGCCGCCTCGACCTTCAGGCGCACCTCTTCGCTGACCGGCCGGGTCTTGTTCACGACATGGGACACGGTCGTGTAGGAAATCCCCGCAAGTGCCGCCACATCCTTGATCGTTGCCATGCGTCAGCCCCGCCGTGCAGCACGTTGGCTGCGGTACGTATCCAACACCACGGCGATGACGATCACGGCTCCGGTAATGATCCGCTTGGTCGGTTCGGTCGCACCGATCTGCGCGAGACCGGCCGCCAGCACGGAAATGATCAGCACACCAAAGAAGGTGCTGATCACCGAACCACGCCCGCCCATCAGGCTGGTGCCGCCGATCACCACGGCGGCGATCACTTGCAGCTCCAGACCGGAACCGGCGTTCGGGTCCGCGGCTTCCAGCCGCGAGATCTGGAACAGGGCAGCGATGCCGGCCAGCAGCCCCATGAGGGTGAACACCAGGATCTTGTAGGGCTTGGGATTGATGCCGGCCAGGCGCACGGCCTCCTCGTTGGTGCCGATGCCGATCAGGTAGCGACCGAACACCGTGCGCGTCAACACCGCCTGAGCAATGAAGATCACCAGCAAGGCAATGATGAACGATGGCGAAATGCCGAAAGCGATCGGGTTCGACAGCCAGGCGAACGCATCGCCGATGTAGGCGGTTCGCGAGCCGGTCATCTGATACGCCAGGCCACGGGCCATTTCCAGCACGCCGAGCGAGACGATGAACGACGGAATCCGCCAGGCGACGGTGATCGAACCGGTCACCGTGCCCGCCAACGCAGCCACCGCCATGCCCAGGAGGGCAGCCGGCAAAACGCTCCAGCCCCAGCCGAGGATCGCGACGCTGACGGTGGAGGCCGACAGCGCCAGCACCGAGCCGACCGACAGATCGATGCCGCCGATGATCAGCACGAAAGTCATGCCCACGGCCAGCACCATCAGATCGGGAATCTGGTTCGCCAAGGTGCTGAAGGTGTTGTAGGAGAGAAAGTGGCTGCTCATGACCGAGAACAGCGCAACCATCGCCAGCAAGGCCCCGGCCAACCCCAGGTAGGTGCCCAAGCCATAAAGGTTGCCACTACGGATACCGGCGGGAGATGCAGTTTTCATGGGAGATCCCTAGGCGCCGCTTCATTGAGCAACGCATCACGTTTTTGGTAGCCGGCGAACGCGGCGGCAAGCAAGTCATCCTGGGTCCAGCTGTCCCGCTCGAACGTGTCGATGAGGCGGCCGGCCGACAGCACGCCGATGCGGTCGCAGATCAGCATCAGCTCGCGCAGGTCGCTGGACACCACCACCAGCGCCTTGCCTTGGCGCGTCAGCTCGCCGAGCAATGCATAGATGTCGAACTTGGCACCGACGTCAATGCCGCGGGTCGGCTCATCGAACAGCAGCACAGAACAATCACGCTCCAGCCAGCGGCCTATCACCACCTTCTGCTGGTTGCCGCCCGACAGTTCGGACACCCGTTGCGCCGGGCCCGAACTGCGGATGCGCATGGCGCCGATCTGCCGCTGCGCAAGAGCGGTTTCGTCGCCGTCGTTGACGACACCGCCACGGGAAATTTCCGACATGTTGCCCAGTGCGATGTTGGCGCTGATCGACTGAGTGAGCAGCAGCCCTTCGCCCTTGCGGTCTTCGGTGATCAAGGCAATGCCGTTGCGCACCGCATCGACCGGCGAGCGGATGCTCACCACTTGCGCCGGCGAACCGAGCGCGACCGTGCCGCTGTCGGCGGCATCGGCACCGAAGATCAGACGCAGCAACTCGGTGCGCCCCGCTCCGATCAACCCGGAAATGCCGAATATCTCGCCGGCCCGCACTTCGAAGGAAACATCGCGCACTTTGTCGGAGCGACTCAGACCCTTGACCGTCAGCGCCGGAGCGCCGATCTGGCGCGGGCCCATGTCGATATGCTCGCCCAGCTCCCGGCCGACCATCAGGGTGACCAGTTGCTCGCTGTCGTAATTGGCCATCGGTTCGACACAGACCAGATTGCCGTCACGCAGCACGGCAATGCGCTGAGCGACCCGTGCCAGCTCCTCAAGGCGATGGGAAATGTAGATGATCGAGACGCCCCGGGCCTGCAGGCGGGTGATCTGCTCGAATAGCATTTCAACCTCGCGGGCCGTCAGCATCGCCGTGGGCTCGTCGAGGATCAGCACATGGCAATCGCCGATCAGGTTGCGGGCGATCTCGACCATTTGCTGGTGACCGATGCCCAACTCCCCCACCAGGGTGTCCGGATCGATGGCGTCCAGCCCGACCTGGGCCATGGCCTCAATGGCGGCCTTGCGCAGCTGCTTGCGGCTGATCCAGCCGCCATGGTTGGGCAGGTTGTCGAGAAACAGGTTTTCCGCCACCGACAGGGTCGGCAACAGATTGAGCTCCTGCATGACCATGCGCACTCCCAGCTCTTCCGCTTGAGTGCGGCTGCCGGGACAATAGGCCTTGCCCTGGAACTGCATCTGGCCGGCGGTCGGCGTCACCAGTCCGCCGATGATCTTCGACAGGGTGCTCTTGCCGGCGCCGTTCTCGCCGGTCAGCGCGAGGACTTCACCGCGCATCAGCGTCAGGTCGATGCCGGAAAGCACCGGCTGCGCATAGGTCTTGCCGATGCCGCTGACCGAGAGGACAGCGTTCGGGGCGGAAACAGACATAAGGAATCTCCATGCGCCCGCCGGAACCGGCAGGCGCCATTGTGTCGCCGAAAACTATTGGGTGACCAGTTCGACCGGCGTTTCGATCACGCCGTTGGCGCCGCTGTCGACTTTCTCGCCCTTGAGGATCTTCAGCGCAGTCTCAATGCCGAACACGGCCTGCTTGGCCGCGAACTGATCGGCTGTCGCCAGCACGCGACCGTCCTTGAGCATCGGCTTGATGGCATTGATGTTGTCGTAACCGACCACCTTCACCTGCCCGGCCTTGCCGGCGGCCCGCACGGCCGACACCGCACCGACGGCCATGCTGTCGTTGCCGGCCAGCAGCGCCTTGATTTCCGGGTATTCGCTGAGCATCGAGGAAGCGACCTGGTTGCCCTTGTTGATTTCCCAGTCACCCGACTGCAGCGACACCACCTTGATCTGCGCCGCTTCCATCGCATCCTTGAAACCTGCGGTGCGGGCCTGGGCGTTGGTCGTGGTGGAGACGCCCTCGATGATGCCGACTTCGTCGCCGGCCTTCAGTTGCTTGGCCAGGTACTCGCCGACCAGGCGAGCGCCCTTGCGGTTGTCGGGCCCTACGAACGGCACGTTGATGTTCTTGCTTTTGACGACGGCCGGATCCAACTGGTTGTCGATGTTGATGACGGTGATGCCGGCATCCACGGCCTTCTTGATCACCGGCACCATGGCCTTGGAGTCAGCCGGGGCGATGACCAGCGCATCGACCTTGGAGACGATCATCTGCTCGACGATGCGGATCTGGTTGGCGGTGTCGGTTTCGTCCTTGATGCCGTTGGAGACCAGGTCGAAATCGGCGGCGTGTTCTTTCTGGTAGGCCTTGGCGCCGTCTTCCATGGTCAGGAAGAATTCGTTGGCCAGGGACTTCATGACCAGTGCGACCTTGGGTTTTTCGGGAGACTCGGCGAAAGCCGAAGAGACAGGCAGTGCGGTGGATGCGGCAGCCAGCATGGCGACAGCGAGAAGGCGTCCGGCAAATGGCAGCTTCATGGGTTCACTCCGATCTTATGATTATTGTGAGCAACGCTTGCGCTGACGTAAGCTTCGCGGCGCTCCAGAAGGCGAATACGCTACCGGGAATGCCGCGCAAACGTTTGCGTAGACCGAACTATGCGAACCCTGCCGAGATTTGTCAACGACTGGGAATCTGCTTTTTTTGTAGGGCGAATAACCTCAACCGCCCGCGACATCACACCGTGGTGTTAACCAGATTGCCGCTTCCCGTCGCTTTCTCCAGCTCTTTGGCCAACTCTTTGGCCAGATCGCCGGCGACCTGCGCAATCGCGGCGGCGGTGCCCGAGATCTGCCCCTGGATAGCCATGACGGCGGTGGATTTGGCTTCAGGCGTGGGATAGCTGGCGGCTTGCGCGGCGGCCAGTTGCTGTTGCTGTTGCTGCATTTGCTTCTGCAGTTCCTGCATCCGCTTGAGCAGCATCTTGACGACAAGGCTATGGGTGTCGCCAGCGTCTTCCTTGTCCTCGCTCGGCGCTGCGCCGCCGGTTCTGACCTTGCCGTCGTCTTCTGCCTGCCCCAGCGCCTGCTCCGAATTTTCGTCCGCCGCCTCGTTCAGGCTGGCGATCATGGCCGGGGTTTTCCCGCCGATGGTGACTGCACTGGGATTTGAGAAACCGATGGTCATCGACATGTGAACTCCTGAGAAGAATGGATTCCTTGTGTAAGCACCATCGGCCAACCGGCCCATTTCTTTAGCACAGACCGCAGGTCCCGCCACCTCCTGGTTTCGATCTGTCCTGTAGTCCTTTTCGGAGAGCCGAACGCGAACGCCAACGCTGTTCGGAAAACCGGATCCAACAACCTGACCTTTTTTCACTCATCAAAAAAATGTTGATGTAAATCATCAGGTTAAACATTTCCCTCAAGCAGAGTGCCGCTGGTACAGATCCTGCTCCCCTCCAGCACCCCCGGCTTTCAGATGGGTCTGGGGCGCATCTAGATGAACCTGCATCAGCACCGTCTCACTACTAGAGAGAAAAAATAATGAAGTCTGCTTTCAACACTTTGATTCCGGGCGCCTTGGCCCTCCTCATGCTCCTGCCGACCGCCCTCCAGGCCAAAGAAGTCGAAGCCCAGGCCAAGCTGGCCAATGTCGTGGTGCTTGCCACCGGCGGCACCATCGCCGGCGCCGGCGCCAGCGCGGCCAACAGCGCCACCTACCAGGCCGCCAAAGTCGGCGTCGAACAGTTGATCGCCGGCATTCCGGAGCTGAGCAAACTGGCGAACGTGCGCGGCGAACAGGTCATGCAGATCGCATCGGAAAGCATCAGCAACGAAAACCTGCTGCAACTGGGCCGTCGCGTATCCGAACTGGCCGACAGCAAGGATGTCGACGGGATCGTCATCACCCACGGCACCGACACCCTCGAAGAGACCGCCTACTTCCTGAACCTGGTCGAGAAGACCGACAAGCCGATCATCGTCGTCGGCTCCATGCGTCCGGGCACCGCCATGTCGGCGGACGGGATGCTCAACCTCTACAACGCCGTGGCTGTCGCCAGCAGCAAGGAAGCCCACGGCAAAGGCGTGCTGGTGACGCTGAACGATGAAATCCAGTCCGGTCGCGACGTCAGCAAAATGATCAACATCAAGACCGAAGCCTTCAAGAGCCCTTGGGGCCCGCTGGGCATGGTTGTCGAGGGCAAATCCTACTGGTTCCGCCTGCCGGCCAAGCGCCACACCATGGACTCGGAGTTCGACATCAAGAACATCAAGAGCCTTCCTGATGTAGAAATCGCCTATTCCTACGGCAATGTCAGCGACACAGCCTACAAGGCCCTGGCTCAGGCCGGCGCCAAAGCGATCATCCATGCCGGCACCGGCAACGGCTCCGTATCCTCACGCGTGGTTCCGACCCTGCAGGCACTGCGCAAGGACGGCGTTCAGATCATTCGCTCTTCCCACGTCAATGCCGGCGGTTTCGTCCTGCGCAATGCCGAACAGCCCGACGACAAATATGACTGGGTCGTCGCCCATGACCTGAACCCACAGAAAGCCCGCATCCTGGCGATGGTCGCACTGACCAAGACCAACGACAGCAAAGAGCTGCAGCGGATGTTCTGGGAATACTGATTCACCCTCGCCCGAGCGAATCCCGACCGGGCCCCTGCGCACCACCCGCCTTCATGGCGGGCGGTGCCGCCCTCGCCAGCAAAAAAAATCTCCTGAACCCTGCAAAAAACGGAAAACCGTTGTCAGAGGATCCTCTTGAATTTTAAGCAGTTGCGAAATTGCCTACAGTTAAATACTGTATGCACGTACAGCCTTATAAGGATAACCTCGTGGCCACCTCCCCTGATGCTCCTGACGCTTACGAACGCATGGGCATGCGCATTCAAAAAATCATCAACGCCCCCACCGCACAGAATGCCAGAGCCGCACTGATCTTTCGCCTACCGGACGAGCCGGTGGACGCATGGGAGCGCCTGCTGGAAGAGATCGACGAAAACGACAACGTCACCCTCGCCTATCGCGACGATGGCGGCGTGCAGATTTTCTGGGTTGTGCCGAAGGAAGACTGATTCGATGAGTGTCCGCTGCTTTGCCTTGCTGTTGCTGTTCATTTCCCTTGGCGCCCAGGCCGGCGCGCCACGCACCTTCACCGAAGCCAAGAAGGTCGCCTGGAAGCTCTACGCCCCGCAATCGACCGAGTTCTATTGCGGCTGCAAGTACACCGGCAACAAGGTCGATCTCGCCGCGTGCGGCTACGTGCCACGCAAAAACGCCAAACGCGCATCCCGCATCGAATGGGAACACATTGTCCCGGCCTGGGAATTCGGTCATCAGCGCCAGTGCTGGCAGGAAGGCGGACGCAAGAACTGCACCCGCTACGATCCGTCCTATCAGAAGGCGGAAGCCGACCTGCACAACCTGGTGCCCAGCATCGGTGAGGTCAATGGCGATCGCAGCAACTTCAGCTATGGCTGGCTGCCGGTGCAGAAAGGCCAGTACGGCGCCTGCCTGACCCAGGTCGACTTCAAGGCCAAGAAAGTCATGCCCCGCCCATCGATCCGCGGCATGATCGCCCGAACGTACTTCTACATGAGCAAACAGTACGGCCTGCGGCTGTCAAAGCAGGATCGCCAGCTGTATGAGGCGTGGGACAAGACCTACCCGGTGCAGGACTGGGAACGGCAGCGCAACCAGAGCGTGGCGTGCGTAATGGGGCGCGGCAACGAGTTCGTCGGGCCGGTGAACCTGAAAGCGTGCGGCTGACCGATCACGCAAGAAAAAAGGCCTCGCGCTTGTTGCCCGAGGCCTTTTTCATGCTCAACTGCCGGCCTTGTTGTAACGCCAGTAGCCCATCAGGTTCAGCGACTCGCGAGGAATGCCGCGCTCCTTGATCAGGTGCCTGCGCAGGCTCATGACGGCGGCAGATTCACCGGCGACCCAGCCGTAAAAGCCTTCGGCGGCGGTTTCGGCGATTTCCCAGAGAATCTCTTCGTCGATGTCGACATCGGCCAGCTCGACCGCCTGCCCCGCCAGCGACGAATCGACCGGCAATGCCGCCTGCCGCACCGCCTCCACCATCAGCGCACCCGCCACGACGGCGCCTGCTTGCTCCCTGACCAGCCACTGCACCGAAAGCCCCGGCCAATCGGGAACGGGGAGCATGTCCTCAGCGCTGTCGACTTCGAAAAAGGCTTGAACCTGCGGCGGCTCCGCAAGCGACACCAACTGATCCAGAATCCCCATGGCCGCCGGCAGCGCGGTCGGGTCGGCGACCAGCAGAACCTGCCTGAGCACCCGAGGAGGTTTCCATTCGAATCCCCCGGCCTCTTCGGCCGAGAATCGCCTGTCGGGCGCCAGTATCTGCATGGAAGCTCCCGGCTGCGCCCTCAGCGCCCAGCGCGATGCCGGCCCCGTTTCCCCATGCAGGACAAAGTCGATGTCCACCTCACCCAGTTCCGCACGCAGATGGCGGATGGTGTAAGTACGCATCGCCGGACGCCGATCGGCGAGCATCGCACGAAAACGGCTGTACCAACCTTCCCCCTGAGACAACTTCGACGGCGAACCGTCAGCCGCCGGGAAAAACAGCTTCACCCGCTGGTCGGGCGCCCAGGTCGCCATCTCTGTGACCGCAGAACCGGCAAGCGTGACCCTCATCAGATGCGGAGTCAGCTGGACTTTGCTGCGCAATTCGACATCGAACAGCCTGTAGGGATTGGCGGAGGCCATGGATCGCTCCTTCTGGAAATCGTCGGTGACTCCTTGAAAACGAGTCAGACAGAACTTCCTTTACCCGGCCCCGCCAAACGGATCAGTCACTGCGCCGCATTACGCTCGATGATCAGCGACTCGATGTTCTGTTTCTTCGCCTTGACCAGTGCCGCGCTCAGATCCGCCTGGCGCGCCTCGGCTTCGGCCTTGGAGTTGAATGGGCCCAGCAGGATACGGGTCTTGCCGTTGCCGTCCTTGATGACATTGGGAATAAAGGCGTGCTCGATCAACCAGCCGCTCAGGTCGCTGACCGCCTGAGTGGTTTCACCGCGCACTTCCAGATCCCACTGAGCCGCCGGGGCGACTGCCGGTGCCGGCACTTCGGCCGACTGCGGCTTTTGCCCACCTGCATCCTTCCCTTCTCCACAGCCCGCCAATGCCAATGCCGCGACGATCCAGACCAATTTGCGCACAACGCTTCCCTCGGAATTCTCAAAGGCGGAATCTTAACATTCGCGAATACTTCACGAACGCCGCAAAATCACCACAAAACAACGAGATTGATGATTGCGGCCCCTGTATAGTTACGCGCTGGGAATTAATGCCTCGTCTGCGCGTCAGAAAGATGCACCCAAACCGCGAGACTTCGCACTAATCTATACGTACCACCGACCTCTGCACTGTCTGAATCAGGTGCCCTACAAAGCAATCAAGGAGAACACCATGCTGATACTCACCCGCAAAGTCGGTGAAAGCATTAACATTGGCGATGACATTACGATCACCATCCTCGGTGTCAGCGGCCAACAGGTTCGAATCGGCATCAACGCACCAAAGAACGTTGCGGTTCACCGTGAAGAGATCTATCAGCGCATCCAGGCTGGCCTGACCGCTCCGGACAAGCCACAAACCCCTTGAGCCCTGCCGCAGTCACTAGCCAGTCCGCTGCCTCCGTGTGATGACTGGCTAAAGATTCAGCGCCGTATTGCCTCTGCTTCATTGGTCACGGCGCCTGCCATGTCGTTTCCCCCTCCCCTCCCTTGCCCCGACAGATACTACCCGTTCCACTCAAGGCTGAATGTCAGACATTTCCCTTAAGCCATAGCGAACCCGCCACTTCAACCGAAGGCCACCCCTCGCGCCATCCCGGTTGCCGCCACCACCATCAGCACCAGCAGCAACGCTTCGGCATGACTGATGCGCGCGAACAGCCTGGCGCGCCCTGAGTCGAGCGCCCCGCCGCGCGCCAGCGCGATGCGCCACTTGACCAATGTCACCATCGGCGCCAGTTCCAGCAGCAGGATCAGCACAAACAGCGTCATCTTCAGATGGAACAGCGGCTGGTGCAGGTAGTAGTCAGTGCCCTTCTCATAGCCGCCAAACGCGCGCACGCCTCCGCTGACCAGCAGAACCAGTGCCGAGATCCCCCACAGATTGTCAGCGAGCAACACGCGCCCCACAGCCCCCTCTCCGGCGGCCAGGCGACTGAATGCCGTCCCTCGGGTCAGGACAGCCCAGAACCCCAAGGAGACAGCCAGCAAATGAACCGCGGCGAGAAACCAATGAACCAGCATCGACACACTCCTGTCAGGCAGCCTTGTCAGTCGGCCAGACAGTAGTAGCTGAAAATGGGCAGATCCGCCCGGAGCCAATGGCTGCGGAAAGACTTTCGGGAACTTCAGAAAGGAAGGGAGGCAAATCGCGGGCAAAAAAAATCCCAAGCAGCTGATGGAAGCTTGGGATTTAAAAATGCATAAACCGTGGTGGTGAACGCGGGACGAATGTTACTGAATTATACGAGCTGTAACAACGTATTTTTGATAACCGGTCGGTTAAAAAAAACCGTAACCCATTAAATATCCACATGTTTTTCAAGGACGCTTGGCAAAAAGGCACAAAGTCGGTGCACATTTTTGCGAATTGCATGCAAGAGCAAAGGGGCCGAGAAAACGCCTCATAAAATCGCAGGCAACGAAAAAGGGCCCACCTTTCGGTGGGCCCTTCCTGTACCGCCCAGCAGAGCGGATTTTGTTTGGTAGGCACGATTGGACTCGAACCAACGACCCCCACCATGTCAAGGTGGTGCTCTAACCAACTGAGCTACGTGCCTGCTGTGAGGCGGCATTCTACGGAATTCCGGAGGGGTGTCAACACCTTTTTTTCACCTAACCCTATGAATATGCAAAATTTTTAATTTCGCCCCGATAAAGAAGATTTTCCGGTGGCTGGCGGAGGTTTTTCAAACCGGGTAGGATCGTCCCACTCGTAAAATATATTAAACAGAGGCAGCAGGATGGCGAACACCCCTTACCCAGAGTCTTATTACGCTGCGTCGGCCAACGCCGCACCGGCCCGCCCGGCCCTGCAGGATGACGTGGAGACGGATGTCTGTGTGATCGGCGCTGGCTATACGGGGCTGTCCTCTGCCCTGTTCCTGCTGGAGAACGGATTTCGCGTGACGGTGCTGGAAGCCGCCAAGGTCGGCTTCGGCGCTTCGGGCCGAAACGGCGGGCAGATCGTCAACAGCTACAGCCGCGACATCGATGTGATCGAACGCACTGTCGGCCCGAAACAGGCGCAACTGCTCGGTCAGATGGCCTTCGAGGGTGGCCGGATCATTCGTGAGCGCGTTGCCCGGTACAACATCCAATGCGATTTGAAGGACGGCGGCGTGTTCGCCGCGCTCTCGGCCAAGCAGATGGGCCACCTGGAGTCACAGAAACGCCTGTGGGAACGCTTCGGCCACACCCAACTGGAATTGCTCGACCAGCGCCGTATCCGCGAAGTGGTGGCCTGCGACCAATACGTCGGCGGCATGCTCGACATGAGCGGCGGCCACATCCACCCGCTGAACCTGGCGCTGGGCGAAGCGGCTGCCGTGGAGTCCCTGGGCGGCACGATCTACGAGCAGTCGCCTGCCGTGCGCATCGAGCGTGGCGCCAATCCCGTGGTGCACACGCCGCAAGGCAAGGTCAGAGCGAAGTTCATCATCGTCGCGGGCAACGCCTACCTCGGCAACCTGGTGCCGGAGCTGGCGGCCAAGTCGATGCCCTGCGGCACCCAGGTGATCACCACCGAACCGCTCGGAGAGGAACTGGCGAAGTCGCTGCTGCCGCAGGACTACTGCGTCGAGGACTGCAACTATCTGCTGGACTACTACCGCCTGACGGGCGACAAGCGCCTGATCTTCGGTGGCGGCGTGGTGTACGGCGCCCGGGATCCTGCCAACATCGAGGCGATCATCCGCCCGAAAATGCTCAAGGCCTTCCCGCAGCTCAAGGATGTGAAGATCGATTACGCCTGGACCGGCAACTTCCTGCTGACGCTGTCGCGCCTGCCGCAGGTCGGACGCCTGGGCGACAACATCTATTACTCCCAAGGGTGCAGCGGCCACGGCGTGACCTACACGCACCTGGCGGGCAAGGTGCTGGCCGAGGCATTGCGCGGCCAGGCCGAGCGCTTCGATGCGTTCGCCGACCTGCCTCACTATCCGTTCCCCGGCGGCCAGATGCTGCGCACGCCGTTCGCGGCGCTGGGCGCCTGGTACTACGGGTTGCGCGACAAGCTGGGCGTCTGACCCCAATACCTGACGACAGAAACAATTGCGGCGAGGGCATTTGCTCCCTCGCCGCAGTTGTTTCAGAGGCTGTCCCGAGCGATGCCGCTGCGAATGCGCAGGATATCGGCAAGCACCGCCAGGGCAATCTCGGCAGGTGTCTTGCTGCCCAGGTTGAGCCCGATGGGAGCATGGATCCGCGCGAGTTCCGGCTCGCCCAACCCGCCGATCCGGCGCAAGCGCTCGAAACGCTTCTGCGAGGTCTGCACCGACCCCATCACACCGATATAGAACGCCTCGGTGCGCACCGCCTCCATCATCGCCAGGTCGTCGATCCGCGGATCGTGGGTCAACGCCACCACCGCCGTGTCGCGATGGCAGCCGCCTTCGGCGATGAACACCGACGGCAATTGCCGGCGGATCTCCACGCCATCGAGCGCCACACCCTCCAGCACCTCGTCACGCGGGTCGCAAAGGATCACCTCGAAGCCGAGGCCGACCGCAAACTCGGCGCACGCCTGAGCGACACTGGAATAGCCCGCCAGCAACAGGCGCTGGGCGGCGCCGATGCGGATCCTCACCCGGTCGATCTCGCGCTCAATCCGCGCCCCCTGTTCACTGTCGGCAAACACAGTGCGCGCCCCGCTCGCCAGATCGACTTCACGGATCAGTCGGCGTTGCCCCAGCAACGCCGACTCCAACTCGCGCAAATGCGCCTGCACGTCGCAGCCGGCGTCAAATTTCTCTACCAGCACATCGAGAATGCCGCCGCAGGGCAGGCTGACCCGCGAACGCGGATCATCGCCCTCCCCGTAACGCACCACATTGACCGCCTCGAGAAACGCGCCTTCGGCGACCCGCTCAAGAAAGTCCTCCTCGACGCATCCGCCGGACAGCGAACCGATCCACTGGCCGCTGTCGCTCACCGCCAGCAACGAACCCGGCGCACGGGGCGCCGAGCCGTAAGTGGCCAGCACCGTGCACAGCCAGAGGCGCTGGCCGGCCACCGACCACTCCAGCGCCCGGCGCACGACTTGCAGATCGAGATGCTGCATGTCAGTGCGCCTTGTGCTCGACGGAAGGCACGTCGACCCGCAGCTTGCTCACATCGCTCACGGCCAGATCCCCTGCCTGACCGCCCCAGCCTTCGCGCAGGTAATTCAGCAGGTCGGTGAGCTGCTCGGCGCTGAGTTTTTCGGCGAAGCCCGGCATCGGCTGCATGTGCTCGAACCCGGCGAACTTCTGCTCGCCGATACCGTCATCGATCACCCGCAGCAGGTTGCGCGGATCTTCCAGGCGCAGCGTGGTGTTGCCGCGCATGGCCACCGCGATGTGCGGCTTGCCTTCGCCGTCGGGGGCATGGCATCCGGCGCAGACGTTCAGGTATTCCTGACGACCGCGCCGGGCGCTCGGGCTGAGCTTGTCCAGCGGCACTTCGACCAATTCTTTGGCCTTCGGCGGCTGATCGCCGAGCAGGAACGTCGCCATCGCCGCCAGGTCCGGATCGCTCAGGCCCTGGGTGCTGTTGTGGAACACCGGGAACATCTCGTTGAACATCGTGCCCTGGGCACTCATGCCGTGCTTGAGGAACGCGCTCAGATCCTGGTGATTCCAGCCCCGCGCCGCCAGATCGGTGGCCAGCAGGCTCGGCGCCAGATAGCCGTTGAGGATGCCGCCGGTCATGCGTTTGTCTTGCTGCATCGCACCCGGCAGGCCGCGCGGCGTGTGGCACTCGCCGCAGTGGCCGAGGACGTCGACCATGTATTGGCCGCGTTTCCAGGCCTCGCTTTTGCCCTCAGCGGATTCCAGCTTCACGTCCTTGCCGTAAAGCATGTTCCAGCCGGTCAGGCCCAGGCGCACGTTGAACGGAAAGCTCAGGGCCGTCACCGGAGCCGGACGTTCGATCGGCTCGATGGTCTTCAGGTACGCGTGGATCGCATCCGAGTCCGCACGCGGCATCAGGTGATACGAGGTGTACGGCATCGCCGGGTACAGGTTGGCGCCGTCACGGCGCTTGCCTTCGGTGAGCGCGGCAAAGAATTCGTCATCGGTGTAGAGGCCGATGCCGTGCTCCTTGCTCGGCGTGATGTTGGTGCCGTAGATCGTGCCGAACGGCGACACGATCGGCAGCCCGCCGGCGAACGGCGCTCCTCCCGGTGCGGTGTGGCACGCCATGCAGTCGGCGGCGCGGGCGAGGTATTCGCCGCGCTTGGCCTGATCATCGGCCTGAGCCAGGAACACCGGCGCAGCCAGCCCGACCGCCAGGGCCAGGCGGGTCAATATGTGCTTCATGCTTAACCCTCCTTGACCAGGCCGAGATCGGTCAGCACGTTGCGGGTGGCGTTGTAGTAACGCACGTACCCGGTGCAGCGGCAGACGTGATGACCGAGGCTGTCCTCGATGACCTGTTCCAGCTTGCTCTTTACCACCGGCTGGCGTTGAAGCTTTTCCACCAGCACCGTCGCGGCGTTGACGAAGCCTGGCGCGCAGTAGCTGCACTGGAAGGCGAACTCATCGACGAAGCGTTGCTGGATCGGGTTCAGCTCGGTGACGCGCCCTTGCTCGTCACGCTTGGCGTGGCCTTCGATGGTGCGCACTTTCTTGCCCTCGAAATAATGCGCACCGGTGATGCAGGTGCGCACTTCTTCGCTGGTGCCGTCCGGGTTGTCGACGATCACCACGCAGGCATGGCAGATGCCCTGGCCGCAGCCCAGGCGGGAACCGGTCAGGTTCTCGTGTTCGTGCAGGTAGTCGATCATCGGCAGGTCATCAGGGATGTCCACCGGACCTACGGATTGACCGTTGAGGGTCAGTTGAAGCGGACGGTTAGCCATTGAGGGCCTCCTTGATGCGGGCAGCGGTGATAGGCAGGTCGCGGACACGTTTGCCGATGGCATGGGCCACGGCGTTGCCGATGGCGCCGACCACCGGGATCATCACCACCTCGGCGATGCCTTTGGACGGGTCGCTCGGCGACAGCGGCGGCAGGATCTCCGCCGTCTGTTTCCACACCGCCACGTGACGCGCCATCGGCAGGCGGTAGCGGTTGAAGTTCCAGTCACCCTCCCCCGGCCCACCTTCGTACAACGGCATCTCCTCCATCAAGGCGTGGCCGATGCCCATCGCGATACCGCCTTCGAGCTGGCCCTTGACCAATTCCTCCACCAGCACCCGCCCGCACTCGAGCCACGAATGGTGGTTGAGCACTTCGACTTCAGCCGAGCCCTTGTTGACCTTCAGCTCCACCAGCGTCGCGACCGGGCTGTAATAGGTCACGGCCGCGTTGTTCAGCTGAACGACCGGATAAGCGACGTTCTGCCGATCCAGCAGATGGAAACCGGCACTGGTCATCTGCGCCTGTTTCGCCCTCGGCGCACCGTCGCCGTACTTCACCGCCAGCCCGTCGAGCGGCAGGCGCTCACGCACGCCGTCGATGCTGAACTCGGCCTCGGCCCAGCTCCAGCGGTTGAAGCCGTGCACGGTCGCACCGGTCACCAGGCCGCGCTCGTGGGCACGCCGGGCCAGCTCTTCGAAACTCAGCGGCTGCATGCCGTTGGCGGTCAGCTTGCCGTCGACCCAATGCGCATCTTCGCGGCGCACCACGTAAGGGTTGGCCTGGCCGCCATACGGGCCCTGACGCCAGATCTCCAGCGCCGCCGGCCACAGGCCATGGTTGAACAGCACACGCGCCGCCTCGCGGGTGGCATGGCTGAAGTAGTACGCGGAGTTGGTCGCCGACGAGGCCGACGCCAGCTTGCCGACCCAGCGCGGGTTGCGCAGGAAGTTGTCCTGCTCGGCCTGGCTCATGATGTAAGGGTTGCCGGCGGTGACCAGCTGCATTTCCTTCCATTCGGTTTCGCCGGTCTTCACGTCGTGGGCCGGGCTGCCGAGGAAATCGGCCACCACCAGCGCCTGCGAAGTGGACATGCCGGTGCCGATCTCGATGCCGATGTGACGCAGGGAAATGCGCCCGTCGGCGGTGAACTCGATGCTCGCCATCGGCGCTTCGGAACCGGTGCCGAAGTCTTTCTGGCAGATGGCGAAGCCGACGCCGTACCAGTTGTCCGGATCCGCCGCCTCACGCTGCTTCTTGATCGCGTCGCGGTTTCGCCAGACTTCGTGCAGCGAAGCCTTGTCGAGAATCTCGTGCAGGCGCAGCGCCCCGGCCGGGATCGCGCCCTGGGTGTTCTTCATCCCCGAGCGCAACGCGTTCTTGCGGCGCAGGTCGATGGCATCGACACCGAGACGGCCGGCGATTTCATCGACCATCATTTCGGTGGAGGCCATGCTCTGCAAGGTGCCGTAGCCGCGCATGGAGCCGGCTTCGACGGCGCGGGAATGGTAAGCGGTGACCTGCAGGTCGTTCTGCGGCATGTAGTAGATCGACTGCGCCGCCGTGGCGCCCACTGCCGCCACCGATGGGCTGTAGTTGATGCGCCCGCCGCCGTCGACGCTCATCTCGGCGCGGAAGATCTTGAAGCTGTGGTTGTCCTTGTCCACCGCCAACTGGTAGCGGATGTCGAACGGGTGGCGCTTGATGCCGCTCTGGAACTGCTCGTAGCGGTCGTTGGCCAGGCGCACCGGCACACCGGCGCCGTACAGCGCGGCCAAGGCTGCGTAGTAGACGAAAATGTTGTGGTCCTTGGAGCCGTAACCCACCGTGTAGCCCGGGTGCATGTTGAGATGGGCCAGGCCGAAGCGCGACGGCGCAATCATCTTCGCGGTCTCGGTGGCGGTCTCCAGCGGGCATTGGGTGGCGACCACGAAGTGCAGGGTCTTGGTCGCCGGGTCGTACCAGCCGTTGCCGTTGTCCGGCTCCATGGCGGCCGGCTCGATCGACGGCGTCTTGTAGCGTTCGTCGAACACCAGCCAGTTGTCCGGCGGCGTGTCGATCTGCTGCTTCATGCGCTCGGCGTAGAACAGGCCGCGCTCGGTCAGGTTGCCGTGCAGGTTCGGCTGGGCGTTCCAGACCGGACGGCGGTTGCGCAGCATCGGGAACAGGATCGAGTCCTTGAGGCTGGCGAATTCGTCTTCGTCCGCCGAGGTCGGCCCGCCGACGCGCACATAGCGGAAACTGCCGTAAGGGTCGCCTTCGTAATACGGTACCTGGGCGCCGTAGCGGATCGCCTTGTCATTGAACTTGAGCTTGGCCTTGGCCTGGCGGAAGCGCTCGAAGTCGTTCCAGATCAGGATCGCCACGGGGTGACCGATGAACATCGGTACCTTGCCCGGCGGCAGCAGCGGATCCGGGGCGTGCTCTTCCGGAAACACGATGCCGTCCTTGTCCAGGTCGGCGGCGGTGACGATGCGGTCAGGCTGCAGCTCGGCACCGAGCCACGACAGGTCGTAACCGTCATAGATGCGGTCGGCCTTGATGGTTTTCAG
Organism: Pseudomonas sp. NPDC089534; assembly: GCF_044749305.1. Taxonomy (NCBI): domain Bacteria; kingdom Pseudomonadati; phylum Pseudomonadota; class Gammaproteobacteria; order Pseudomonadales; family Pseudomonadaceae; genus Pseudomonas; species Pseudomonas sp. NPDC089534. The sequence goes on from NZ_JBIVHR010000086.1 coordinate 25,061, forward strand.
CAGCATGGCGTGGCCTTGCTGGTGAGGCCAGCCCGGCATGTCCTTGGCGCGGATGTCGCGGGCAAAGACCTTGCTGCCGCAGACCTTGGACAAGGCATCGTTGCGCTGGCGCGCCTTGCCGTTGTGGCCGAGCCACTGCTCGGACGGCACCGTCACGCTGTTTTCCATCAAGGCAGCCATTGCCGGGCTGCCGAGCGGCGCGAGCGTGACGCTCACGCCGGCTACCAGCCCGCCCTGAAGGAACGAACGCCGGGATATTTCACGGTTGGACATGGATCATCCTTTGGGCGGTTATGAATCCGCCCTTCTGGTTATCTACGGGAAATCTCGAGTCTTGCAGAAGCCCTTTCTGGCGAAGCGAAGGGCTGTGACGAGCATGCAAAGCTGACCGAAAGGTTAACTTTAAAGGTTTCTGCGCGCGCAGCAAACAACTGGACACAAAAAATTGACTAAAGAATCAAAAAATCTGCACGCGAAGGCGCCGGGCCATTCTGCATTTGCATCGACTGGAAGAACGCTATCGCGAGCAGGCTCGCTCCCACCGGGATTGGCGTTATAGGCGGGATGGCGCCAGAGAGGGAAAAGAGGAAGGGACAAATTTCAGGCACAAAAAACCCCGGTCTTTCGACCAGGGTCTTTGTTATCGATCCGAATCAGCCTATGGCTCTTTCGGCGTTTCAAGGCGTTCAGTAGTCCTCGAAACAGATATGGCGCAGCGGACGGGACTCGAACCCGCGACCCCCGGCGTGACAGGCCGGTA
>NZ_JBIVHR010000087.1:0-25301 GCF_044749305.1 Pseudomonas sp. NPDC089534
CCGACGGCCTGAAGGACGGCGAGGGCGGCTGGCTGCTGTTCGAGTTTCTCGAAGGCGCCGAAAGCCTGGGCGATGCGTGGAGCCAGGTCGAGTCGTTGCCGGCGCTGGCGGACGAGCAGTCGGCGGTGCTGGCCGAGGCGCTCGGCGCCATCGCGCAGTTGCACGGCCAAGGCCTGTGGCAGGAAGACCTGCACCTGGACAACCTGCTGCGTCACGGCGGGCAGCTGTACCTGATCGACGGCGCCGGCATCCGGGCCGAAAACGTCGGCCAGCCGCTGTCGCGCCAGAAAGTGCTGGAAAACCTCGGCGTGTTCTTCGCCCAGTTGCCCAAGGCGCTGGAGCCGTTCACCGAAGAGCTGCTGGTGTATTACCTGCTGGGCAACAGCGAGCACGCGCTGCCGCTGGAGGCCTTGCAGAAGCAGATCGACAAGGTGCGCGCCTGGCGCCTGAAGGACTACCTGATCAAGGTCGGCCGTGAGTGCACCCTGTTCGCCGTCCGCCGCGGCGCTTTCGCCTTGCGGGCGATCCGCCGCGAAGAGGAGCCTGCGATGCTGCCGGTGCTGGAGCAGGCCGATGCCTTGCTCGACCGTGGCCACCTGTACAAGACCGGCGGCGCGGCCAGCGTCGGCAAGGTCGAGGTCGCCGGGCGTCCGCTGGTGATCAAGCGCTACAACATCAAGGGCTTCGCCCATTGGCTCAAGCGTTTCTGGCGTCCGAGCCGGGCCTGGCATTCATGGCGCGAAGGCAACCGCCTGGCGTTCCTCGGCATCGCCACGCCCAAGCCGCTGGCGGTGCTGGAAACGCGGTTTTTCTGGCTGCGCCGCAAGGCCTACCTGATCACCGAGCACCTGGCGGGGCCGGACATCATCGAGCGCTTTGCGCCGTACGTCGAAAGCGGCGCGGCCCCGGAGCCGGAGCTGAAGGCGCTGGACCGGCTGTTTGCGCAGTTGATCGCCGAGCGCATCAGCCACGGCGACTTCAAGGGCCACAACCTGTTCTGGCAGGGCGACCGTTGGGCGCTGATCGACCTGGACTCGATGTGCCAGCACGGATCGGCCAGCCGCTTCGCGCCGGCCTATGCGCGCGACCGCGCGCGGTTCATGCGCAACTGGCCTGAGGGCAGTGCGTTGCACCGGGTGATCGATCAGCGGTTGCCCAAGGATGTCTTGGGCGCTGCGTGAGCACGTAAGAGGTTTCTGCAAAGGAAATCGGGCAAGGCATGTGGCGACAAATTCTTATGACTTGTCCTACGGCCTTGCCAGAACCCATAACTGCCCCCCGTAAAGCCCCGATGTTAGTTTGCCCTGATGTTTCTGGAGGGCAAATCTTGAAGAACCCAACGGTTGTGACGACTGGCCAATCTACCGACGTCCGGCGCCCTTTACGCGGTGGTGCTGCCGTACACGATCCATTGCCAGCCCAAGGACGGCAAAAACAATATTTGCCGGCGAACAAGCCTTAGGTGATTCCATTGCCCTCGGCCAGTCAGTACGGCGACTTCATCGTTTATGTCGATGAGAGTGGTGATCATGGGATGCAGACTCTGGATCGCAACTATCCGGTCTTTGTGCTCGCGTTTTGCGCCTTTCATAAGAAACATTACTGCGAGAAAGTCATTCCGACCCTGCAGAAGTTCAAGTTCACCCATATGGGGCATGATCTGATTGGTCTGCACGAGCTCGAAATCCGTAAAGAAAAGGGAGCGTTCTCCGGCCTGTTCATATCCAGGGAACACAAGAATGCTTTTCTTGAGGAGCTGACCTGCATCATTGAAGCCAGCAACTTCATTCTGATCAGTTGTGTGATAGACAAAGCCTCGCTTCGTGAAAAACAAGGCCCGGGCCACAACCCCTACCACCTTGCTCTCGGCTTTTGTCTGGAAACGCTCTATGAGTTTCTGCAGGAGAAGAATCAGCAGCGGGCACTGACGCATGTGATTTTCGAGCGCCGGGGGAAGCGGGAGGATAACGAGCTTGAGCTGGAGTTTCGCAGGATGTGCAGTGGCGCGAACCGATTGGGCATTCAACTGCCGTTTGACATCATCTTTGCCACCAAGCAGGTGAACTCCACTGGATTGCAGTTGGCTGATCTTGTTGCGAGACCCATTGGCATGAGCGTGTTGAGGGCGGGTCAAGAGAATCGGGCTTTCGACGTGCTCAAGCGCAAGTTCTATTGCAGCGGCGGCCGGAACAAAGTTGGAGAGGGTTTCGAAAATTGGGGGCTGAAGATTTTCCCGTCCCCAGAAAGCGAAAAGCCCCGGTGATCTCACCGAGGCATTAGCGCCGACCGGGATCCCCCAGTCCATTTGCGCTTGAGTCTATGGCGGGGTATGCGGCATGTCAACGCAGCGTCCGGCCAGTTCCCGCTAGAGGTTTGTCGGTGCTTTTAAGCTATAATCCCGCCCTTTAGCTGTCTCTCGCCCGGTGCGAGGGCACATCATCTTTTCAAGGCGCACCGCGCCTGCATGCAGACTAAAGAGGCTAGACCCCTGTGGCATTGACGATTCTTGGCCTGTCCGGCGCCCTTAGCCATGATCCTTCCGCAGCCTTGTACATCGACGGCAAGCTGGTGGCGGCGGCTGAAGAAGAGCGCTTCGTGCGCGATAAACATGCAAAGAACCGCATGCCCTACGAATCGGCGAAGTTCTGCCTGGAACAGGCCGGCATCAAGCCGTCCGACGTTGACGTGGTGGCGATCCCGTTCGCCCCGATCAGCCTGTTCGGCAAGGCCCGCTGGCACTACGCCAAGCGTTACTGGTACGCCCCGGACCGCGCCCTCGACGCGATCCTGATGGGCAACCGCCGCTACAAGCGCTACCGCAAGAAGATCGTCTGGTGCCTGGAGCAACTGGGCTTCGATCCGAAGAAGATCAAGATCGAGCCGGTCGAGCACCACCTGGCCCACGCCTCCAGCGCCTACCACTGCTCGGGCTTCAAGGAGAAGACCGCGATCCTGGGCATCGACGGCAAGGGCGAATACGCCACGACCTTCTTCGGCTACGGCGAAAACGGCAAGATCCACAAGATCAAGGAATTCTTCGATCCGGACTCCCTCGGCGGCCTGTACGGCGCGATCACCGAGTTCCTCGGCTTCGAAATGCTCGACGGCGAATTCAAGGTCATGGGCATGGCGCCGTACGGCGACGCCAGCAAATACGATTTCTCGCGCCTGGCCTCGTTCGAGAACGGCGAGTTGGTGATCAACACCGACTACGCCAACGTCATCGGCCTGCGCCGCTACAAAGAGAAAGGCAAGGGCTTCTACTTCTCGCCGAAGCTGATCGAATGGCTCGGCCCGAAACGCGAAGGCGACATAGCCGACGAGCCGTACATCCACTACGCGGCGAGCATGCAGGCGCTGTTCGAGAAACTGGCGCTGCAGATGATCGACCACTACCTGGGCGACGTGCTCAAGGAGACCGGCAAGCTGGCCTTCGCCGGCGGCTGCGCCCTGAACGTCAAGCTCAACCAGAAGATCATCGCCCGCGACGACATCAAGGAACTGTTCGTGCAGCCGGCGTCCGGCGACGCCGGCACCGCGGTCGGCGCGGCGGCCTATGTGTCCCACGCCCGCGGCGTGCCGGTCGAGAAGATGGAACACGTCTACCTCGGCCCGTCGTACAGCAACGAAGACGTGATCGCCGCGTGCGCCCGCCACGAGAACAAGCCGGTCTGGCGCAAGCTGGACAACATGCCCGAGCAGATCGCCAAGATCATGGTCGACGGCAACCCGGTGGCCTGGTTCCAGGGCCGCATGGAGTTCGGCCCGCGCGCGCTGGGCGGTCGTTCGATCATCGGTTGCCCGAGCGTCGAAGGCGTGGCCGACCGGATCAACCACCAGATCAAGTTCCGCGAGCGCTGGAGGCCTTTCTGCCCGTCGATGCTCGACACCGTCGCGCCGCAGATGATCAAGATCGACCATCCGGCGCCGTTCATGACCTTCACCTTCGAAGTGGCGGAAGAGTGGAAGACCCGCGTGCCGGAAGTCGTCCACGAAGACGGCACCTCCCGTGCCCAGGTGCTCAAGCGCGAATACAACCCGCGCTACTACGACATGATGAAGGCGCTGGAGAACCTGACCGGCAACGGCGTGTCGCTGAACACCTCGCTCAACCGCCGCGGCGAGCCGATGATCTGCTCGCCGACCGATGCGCTGAACATGTTCTTCGGTTCCGATCTGCAGTACCTGATCATGGAAGACATTCTGGTGGTCAAAGAAGGCGCAAACGCTTATGACACGCTCGGCTGAACGCCATGTGCTGCAGTTCTGCCACGGCTATGACGGGCCGTTCCTGGACTGCGCGCGGCAGTACGCCAGCCTGTTCGCGGGCACCGGCTATCGGGTGACCACGGTCTTCCTGACCGGGGCCGCCGACAGCGAGGTGGCCGCGGCCTGCGCTTCCGACGAAGTGCTGTTCATGGAATACAGCTCCAAGGCCATCCGTGGCCTGAAGCTGGGCGCCATCGGCGATCTGCGCAAGATCGCCGCTTCGCGCAACTTCAGTTTCTGCATCGCCCACCGTTTCAAGCCGATCTACATCGCCTTGCTCGGCACCTCGCTGCCGGTGATCGGCGTGCACCATGCGTTCGGCGATTACAAACGCGGTTCGCGCAAACTGTTCGCCCACCTCTTCCGCAAGCGCCTGAGCCTGCTCGGCGTGTCGGACGCGGTGCGCGACGACATGCGCGGTTGCCTGCCGAAATGGCCGGCGACCCGGATCCAGACCCTCTACAACCGCATCGACGTGGGGGCGTTGCAGACCCGTCAGGTGTCGGCCCGCGAGGCCCGGGAAACCCTGGGGCTGGCGGCGGACGCCTGGATCGTCGGCAACGTCGGCCGCCTGCACCCGGACAAGGACCAGGCCACCCTGCTGCACGGTTTCGCCGCGGCGTTGCCGGGGCTGCCGGCCAACAGCCAACTGGTGATCCTCGGCAAGGGGCGTCTTGAGGACAGCCTCAAGGCCCTCGCCCGTGAGCTGGGCATCGGCGACCGGGTGCTGTTTCTCGGTCAGGTGCCGGACGCGCGCAATTACTTCCGTGCCTTCGATGTGTTTGCCCTGAGCTCCGACCACGAGCCGTTCGGCATGGTGCTGCTGGAGGCCATGGCCGCCGGCGTGCCGTTGCTGGCGACCGCTTGCGGCGGGGCGAAGGAAGTGGTCGAAGGCGTGGGGATCCTGTTCCCGCTCGGCGATGCCGAACACCTGGCCCAGGGGCTGCAGTACCTGGCCGGGATGGACGAACAGCAGCGCCGCCAATGCGCCGAACTGATGTTCGACCGGCTGCGCGAGCGGTTCTCCGACCGTGCGGTGCGCGACACGTTCTGGCGTTTGCCGCAAGTCACCGATCTGGCACCGAGGGGCTGATGCTCAATCGTTTTCAAGGCTGGCGCGAACGTGGCTGGTCGCCCGTCGACGCCTCCACTTATGCACAGGCCTGGCAGCGTTTCGGCGGCAGCGTCGCGACCCACCCGATGGTGGTCGAGCGTCTGGCCGGCCTGGCCGGGATCCCGGTGCGTTACCTGGCCTGGGAACAGCAAGGCGAAATCAAGGCCGCGATCCCGACCTGGGGCCGCGATCTGGCGTTGTCCAAGGACGTGCTCAAGCGCAGCGGCAAGAAGGGCCTGTTCGACCTCGGCAACGCCGAGCTGATCCTGCCGGCGGCGCCCGACGCCCAGGCGCCGCTGCGCCATCGCGGCCGCTACCTGTCGGCGCTCAACGAAAACCGCTTCGGTGGCCTCAAGCCGCAGGCTGAACAGCTGGCCATGGCCCGCACGCCCGAGGAACTGTCCAAGAAGTTCCGCTACAACCAGCGCCGCGAACTGCGCCTGCTGGAAGAGGCGGGCGGCGTGGTGCGGCCGGTGGGCGAGTTCTCCAGTGCCGAGCTGGCGGCGATCTACTGCGACCTGTTCCAGCGTCGCTGGGGCTTCCCGGCCACCGGCGCGGCGCGGATGGCCGAGGTGATCGAGCTGTTGCGCGAGCTGCTGATCGGCTCGGTGATTTTCCTCAACGGTGCGCCGATCGCCATCCAGCTGGTGTACCGCGTGGAGGCGCCGGAGTGGATCAGCGTCGAATACATCAACGGCGGCGTCGACCCCGAAACCCGTGAGTTCAGCCCCGGCAGCGTGCTGAGTTTCCTCAACACCCAGAGCGCCTGGGAAGATGCCCGCACGCTGGGCAAGCCGCTGCGCTTTTCCTTCGGTCGCGCCGACCGTGAATACAAGGATCGCTGGTGCAATCCTGTGCCGGTGTTCACCGTATGAGTCAGCCCATGAGCCGCAAGCAGCAACTGCTCAAGCGTCACCGGCGCAACAAACGCATCGGCCTGCTGGTCGCCCTGATCGTTCTGGCCGCGTTGGGCGTGGCGGTGGCGTGGTGGTTGCCGCCGCTGCTCGCGGTGCTCGGCTGGATCGCCCACGAGGCCTGGTTCGCCGATCACCTGTTCTATTCGCCGAAGGACGACTACCGCTACAGCTTCCCGCCGTTCACCCCGCAGCCCAAGGTGCACCTGAGCGGTGGGCAACTGCGCCTGGATGACGGCGTGATGCTGGTGGAGGACGCCACCCTGATCCTCGCCCTGAAGGTGAAAAGCACCTGGCTGGGACGGTTTCTCGATCCACGGGTCGAGCTGCTGGGCGGCGACAACCCTGATGCCCAGAGCTTCGAGCGAGGCGTCAACGGCCTGCGCTACCTCAACCTGAGCGGTCAGGCCCAGGCGCTTGCGCAAGGCCGGCTGCGCCTGCGCGGACGTTTTTGCCGCGTGTCCGGCGAGCCCGTGCTGTGGGCGCTGGAGCAGCCGGACTACCGCCGTCAGCGGGTGATGGTGATCGCGCCGCACGCCGACGACGCCGAACTGGCGGCCTACGGCCTGTACAGCCAGGCCGACGAGGCCTGGATCGTGACCCTGACCGCCGGCGAGATCGAAGCCGACCACTACCGGCAGATGGGCATGGACAAGGTCGAGGCGGCCCGGCTCAAGGGTCGCCTGCGCGCCTGGGACAGCCTGGCCGTGCCGCGCTGGGCCGGCGTGCCGCAGGCGCATTGCGTGCAGCTCGGCTACTTCTGCCTGCAACTGGCGGCGATGCAGGCCGCGCCGAATCAGCCGGTGGGTTCGCGGGAAGCCGACCTGAACGACACCCGGCTGTTCCGCCGGTTGAATCCGTTCACGTTGCCCGGCGATGCCGACGGCGCGCCGACCTGGAACAACCTGCTGGCCGACCTGCGCGAAGTGCTGCTGCGGGCACGTCCCGACGTGATCGTGCTGCCGCACCCGACCCTCGACCCGCACCCCGACCACCTCTGTTCGCAGCAGGCGGTGATGCAGGTGCTGGAGGGCCTGGACTGGCAGCCGACATTGCTCGGCTATGCCAACCACCTGCACGACAACGACCGCTGGCCGATGGGCGACAACGGGCAGGGCATCGCGCTGCCGCCCGCGTTCGACGCGACGGTGCCGATGCAGCCGCTGTGCCTGCCGTTGTCGGTCGCGCAGCAGCGCGACAAGGCCATGGCGCTGGGCATGATGCACGACCTGCGGCCGCCGGCCCCGTTCAAGCGGCGCCTGCGACGTTGCATCCAGCGGCTGCTGGCGGGCCGCAAGCCGTCGGTGTACGGCGAAAACGAATTCTTCAGAAAAGCAGTCCGGCGCCAGGAGTTGTTCTGGCTGATCAGGCAGGGTGAGACAGGCGTCCAGCGGGGAGAGGTATGAGTCAACGTTCAAAGGTGCTGCAGCTGCAGCCGGACTACAACGTCAAGGCCCATGATTTTGCCGACCTCGCGGAGCAGATCGTCAAGGCCCTGCCCAAGGACCGCTATGAGGTGACCGCCGCGTTCCTGCGCGGCAAGCCCGGCCCGGGCGAGCCGGTGAGCCGCGCCGACCGTTCGGTGTACTTCGAGTTTTCCGACAAGTCCCTCAAGGGCATGCGCCTGCGGGCGATGTGGCAGCTGTACAAGTTCTGCCGCCGGGAAAAGTTCGACGTGGTGATCTGCAACCGCTTCAAGCCGGTGAACATGATGCTGGCCCTCAACCGCTGGCTGAAGGTGCCGCTGTGCATCGGCATCTCCCATGGCTTCGGCGAGTACGACCGCTTCTACCGGCGGCGCCAGACCCAGCGCCTGATCGACCGGCACTGGCGCTTCGTCGGCGTGTCGCCGGCGGTCAAGCAGTACCTGCTGGACTGCGCCTGCGGCTTCACCGACGCCAACACCTGGGCCATCACCAACGCCATCGATATCGAGCAGGCCGAAGGGCTGCAGCACAGCCGCGAGCGTGCCCGCGAACTGCTGGGGATCGACCCGCACGTGCGTCTGGTCGGCGCCCTGGGGCGCCTGGTGTCGGTCAAGGGCCACACGTACCTGCTGCAGGCCTTTGCCGCGCTCAAGGACAAATACCCGAACGCGCAACTGGCGATCATCGGCGCCGGCCGCCTGCAGGCGCCGCTGGCCGACGAGATCGCGCAACTGGGCCTGAGCGGCCGCGCGCACCTGCTCGGCTTCAAGGAAAACGCCCTGCAGTACGTTCGCGCCTTCGACATCTGGACCATGCCGTCGCTGGCCGAAGGCCTGGGCCTGGCCCTGCTGGAGGGCATGAGCGGGCATCTGCCGGTGATCGCCTCGAACGTGCCGGCCATGCTGCCGCTGATCGAAGGCGCCGGCGGCCTGGCGGTCGCGCCCAAGGACGTATCGGGCCTGACCGCGGCGCTGGACGCCTACCTCGGCCTGTCGGATGACGAGCTCAAGGCCAAGGGCGCGCAGGCCTACCGCTATCTGCAGGAACAGCATGACATCGAGGTGTTCCGTCAGGAGTACCTGAACCTGATCGACTCCGGCCTGGAACAGGCCCGCAAGGAACAGCCATGAGCGACGCAACCGGCATCAGCGATGCCACCGCGCACAACGACGCGCAACCTGTCGTCACCGTCATCATCGCGTCGTACAACCACGGCCCGTACATCGAGGAAAGCATCCTCAGCGTCCTCAACCAGACGTACCCGAACATCGAACTGCTGGTGGTCGACGACGGCTCCAAGGACGACAGCGTCCAGCGGATCACCGCCCTGCAGGCGCAGCACGGGTTCGACTTCCGCGTGCAGCAGAACCAGGGCCTGACCAACACGCTCAACGGCGCCATCGCCCGGGCCAAGGGCAGCCTGATCGTGCCGTTCGGCTCCGACGACATCATGTACCCGGAGCGGATCGCCACCCAGGTCGCGTACATGGACGGCAAGCCGGAGGTGGGCATCTGCGCAGGCAACATCGAGCTGATCGACGCCGACGGCAACCTGTACCCGGAGAAGCGCCAGCGCCGCGACGTGCCGTTCCGCCGCCTGGACTTCGATGACATGTTCCTTGAGCGCAAGCCGTATCCGCCGGCCCCGACCCTGATGATCCGCCGCGAGGCGCTGGAGAAGGTCGGCGGGTTCGACCCGACCATCCGCCTCGAAGACCTGCTGATCGAACTGAAGGTCACCCGTGCCGGCTATTTCATCGACGGCCTGAACGTGGTGATGGCGCGCTACCGCAAGCACGCCACCAACTCCTACAAGAACCACCGGTTCATGATCGACAACATCCTGCGCACCTACGCGCTGTTCAGCGACCATCCGCTGTACGACGAGGTGCGCTTCAAGTCGCTCAACTCGATGTTCCTCAAGACCGCCAACCGCGACCGCAAGCTGGCGCGGGAACTGCTGGCGCAGATCCCGTTCAAGGCCTGGAACAAGAAGACCTGGCGCGGCCTGGGCCGCTTGCTGTTTTCGCCGTTGGAAAAGGACTGACCCCGAAAAGGTCGCCCGGCCTCAGTGGGCGGCCTTTCCCGCCAGGCGCTTCTGGCTGGCCTGGCGCTGACGCAGCCGGTTCAGGAGCGCCCTGCCGGCGGCCATTCCGGGCCGTTCGATGTACAGGAAGGTCAGGCTGCTGATCAGGATCAGCAGGCAGGTGCACACCGCCAGCAGCGGCAGGTAGACCCAGGTTTCCCGCGCGTCGACCTGCAGCAGCAGCGGCAGGCGCTGCACCATCACCCACAGCACGAAACCGTGCAGCAGGTAGGTGCTGTAGCTGATTTCGCCCATCCAGCGGATGCTGCGCGGCTTCAAGGCGCCGAACAACGGATTGCCCGATGCCACGATCACGAAGAAGAGCGAGAGCAGCAGCAGCGGCGGCGTCTTGAATGCCCGGTTGAAGGCGGTGAAGGCCAGCGCCAGGGCAAGCAGTGCGATGATGCCGGCCAGCCGTGTCTGGCTCCAGGCCACCAATTGCGGACGGCGTATCCAGTAGGCCGCCGCGATCCCGCCGAGGAAACTGGCCAGGAAGTGCTTCTTCAGCGAGTGTTCCCAGCCCACCACTTGATACAGCGCATAAATGCCGATCAGGCACAGCGCCACCCGCCACCAGCTGACCCGATAGACGAACACCATCCCGGCCAGTGGCAGCGCCAGGTAGAAGAACACCTCATAGGCCAGCGTCCAGGTCACGTTGGAAATCAGCATGCCGGTTTGCGGATGGCGGTTGATGTCGGGTCGGTCGAACGTCAGCCAGGCCAGGATCTGTTTGGCCAGTTGGCCGCCCGACTCCTTCAGCTCCCAGCCCTGCAGGTGGAACACCGTGACGAACACGAGCAGCATCAGGGGCAGGTACAGCGGATACAGGCGAAACACCCGGGAGATCCCGAACGCCAGCCAGTCGAGCTGGCGGCCGTGGGTCAGCAGCCTGTCCCAGAACAGGAATCCGGTGATCATGAAGAACAGGGCGACGCTGCCTTGACCGAGCATGGCGTAGAGGTTGCTCGGCGGAAAGTCGAAGACCCCGGTCCGCAGGAAGATCCACGTGATGATCGAGTGGTGCACGAACACGCCGAACGCCAGGTAGCCGCGCAGCCCGTCGATGCTGGCGTAGCGGCTCTCTCCCGAGTGCTGGAGGTGCCGGGTGATCTTCGGGACCGCCCGCAGCAGCAGGGCGGCGCAGGCGATGGCCAGCGCATAGGCGGCCAGCGCGATGAGGGGATTGGTTTCGTTCATCAATGAACCCGGGCCGGAGCGGAGCCGGCAAGCACTTGCCTGTGCAGGTTATCCACAGCGGATTTGGACGCCGTCATGGCGTATCCCTGAAGCAGCGCATCGAGGTGATCCTCGAACAGCCAGCGCTTGTCTACGGTGTAGCGTTGCATGTGGCGCAGATTGCGCTGGCGCAGCGACAGGCTGAGCGCCGACGGGTAGATGCGCAGGTCGGCCAGGTCGATCAGCCCGAACTCGCCGTCTTCGAGCACCAACACGTTGCCCAGGTGCAGCGAGCGGAAATACACCCCCCGCTCATGCAACTGCGCCATGAACCGGCCGAAGCGCTCCACCAGCGCCTGGCGCACCGCCGGGGCGGTGATGCCCTGCAGCACCTGGCGCAAGGTATGGCCCGGCAGCGGCGAGTAGTGCACGGCACTGCTGCCGTCGTCCAGGCGATAGAGATCAAGCACCTGGGGCGTCGCGATGCCCATCCGGCGCAGTTGTTCGGTGTTGACGGCAAAGCGTTCCGAATAGGGGTTGAAGCTGCCGGAAGTGTACCAGCGGCGCGGGCGGAACAGCTTCAGGAAGCTGCCGTCCTCCAGGCGCAGGACTTTGGGGCCCAGGCCGTCCTCTTCGATCACCTGGGCATCGCATGCCAACTGCTGCAGCCCGGACGCCGACAGCGGCTTGACCGGCAACGTCAGCAGGCGGCGGGCCCGTTGGTTGATGGTCAGGGCGGCGATCAGCGCCAGAGGGATCCACAGCAGGAACCAGTGCTCCTTCGGTCGGGAAATGATGCCGCCGCCTTCCGTCAGGCCGGCGCCGATGCCGAACACCAGCAGGGCCGAGGCGAGGATCAGCAGCGGTTGCACACGGTGGCGCCAACTGCTCAGCAACCCCCAGGCCTGGAAGAACAGCCAGGGCAGCAGGCCCAGGATGCCGACGTAATAGAGCACGCCCAAGGTGAAGCTGTGGGGTTCGGCGAACTCGTACCCGACCCCCGGGTCGATGGCCAGGCTGGCGTTGTAGCCATGGCCGATCCACGGGTGGTCGGCGATCTTGTGCAGCACCATCTGCCAGATTTCCAGGCGGTAGGAGTCGCCGCGCTCAAGCAGCATCTGACCGAACAGCAAGGACACCGCGATGCCGCTGACGGCCAAGGCGCCGAGCAGGAGCACCGAGCGCCGGTTCCAGCAGATGAAGCACAGCCACAAAGCCGTCAGCGTCAGGGCCACCAGCGGGGTCCTGGAGCCGGTCGCGATCACGGCCATGAACATCACCGCCATGGCCGGCACGCTGAGCCACAGGAACTGCCGGCGCTTGGCGATCATGCTCATGCTCAGCCAATAGGCACTGAAAAAGCCGAACAGGTGCGAGCTCAGCAGCGGGTTGTCGAACGCTCCCCCGCCGACCAGGCGCATGCCGGGGGCGTAGGTGCGGGCGAACATGAACAGGAAGACGGCCGTGGCGACCAAGGCGATCAGCGCCGCGGCGAACAGCAGGGGCTGCAGCAGCTCGCTGCGGTAGCGCACCAGCAGGTAACAGCCGGCGAACAACAGGACGGTATGCAGCGGCGGCTTGAACATCCCGCCCACCGGCTCATCCCCGGCCCCCCAGCACAGGCTGAGCAGCGCCCAGCCGACGAACAGCAGCAATGCGACGATCAGCGGCTCGCGCAGCAGTTCCTTGATTTCCCTGGGGCGCAGGCAAAGGGCGATCAGTGTCGGAATGCTGAACAGCCCATAGAACAGTTTGTGGTGCAGGCTACGCCCAGGCAGGAAAAACAGCGCGCACAGGAGCAGGAGATAGCCGAGGGGAAGTATCCACAGGCAGATGAAATCGAAGACTCGATTGGAAGTACTGTTGAAGCCGCGAAGTTGCATGCTGTGAGATTCAATCCTGAGAAGATTCGGCCATTCGGGTGATGGCTGTTTGATGCTGAATGAGATGCCTAACAATACCAGCCTTTCGCCGATTGCCAGAACCCTGAAGAAGCTGTGCTAAAGTCAGCGTCCTTTTTATCGACTTCTGCGTGATATGACCGACTCCAGTCCCGCCGCAGGCCCATCGAGCCTGAAAATCTACTTCCGACTGCTCGGCTATGTCCGGCCGTACATCAGTCTGTTCCTGATCAGCATCGTCGGTTTCCTGATTTTCGCCTCGACGCAGCCGATGCTCGGCTACATCCTCAAGTACTTCGTCGACGGCCTGTCCAACCCCGAGGCGGCGCTGTTTCCCTCCGTGCCTTACCTGCGCGACCTGCAACTGCTGCAGGCCGTGCCGCTGCTGATCATCCTGATCGCCGCGTGGCAGGGGCTGGGCTCCTACCTGGGCAACTACTTCCTGGCCAAGGTCTCCCTGGGCCTCGTGCATGACCTGCGGGTGCAGCTGTTCAACAATCTGCTGGTGCTGCCCAACCGCTATTTCGACAAGCATAACTCCGGCCACCTGATTTCGCGTATCACCTTCAACGTGACAATGGTCACGGGGGCGGCAACAGATGCGATCAAGGTCGTAATCCGTGAGGGCATGACCGTCGTCTTCCTGTTCGCCTCGCTGCTGTTCATGAACTGGAAGCTGACGCTGGTGATGGTCGCGATCCTGCCGCTCATCGCCTTGATGGTGCGCACCGCGAGCAAGAAATTCCGCAAGCAGAGCAAGAAGATCCAGCTGGCCATGGGCGACGTGACCCACGTCGCCTCGGAAACCATCCAGGGTTACCGCGTGGTGCGCAGCTTCGGCGGCGAAGCCTATGAAGAGAAGCGCTTCTTCGACGCCAGCCAGGGCAACACCGACAAGCAACTGCGCATGACCCGCACCGGCGCGATCTACACGCCGCTGCTGCAACTGGTCATCTACACCGCCATGGCGATCCTGATGTTCCTGGTGCTGTTCCTGCGCGGCGACGCCTCGGCCGGCGACATGGTGGCCTACATCACCCTGGCCGGCCTGCTGCCCAAGCCGATCCGCCAGCTGTCCGAAGTCAGCTCGACCATCCAGAAGGGCGTGGCGGGCGCCGAAAGCATCTTCGAACAGCTGGACGTCGAGCCGGAAATCGACACCGGGACAGTGACACGCGATTCGGTCACCGGCCGTCTCGACGTGCGCAACCTGAGCTTCACCTACCCGGGCACCGACCGGCAGGTGCTCGACGGCATCAGCTTCTCGGCGGAGCCGGGGCAGATGGTGGCGCTGGTGGGCCGTTCGGGCAGCGGCAAGTCGACGCTGGCCAACCTGATTCCGCGCTTCTACCACCACGACAAGGGCGAAATCCTGATCGACGGCGTGGAAGTGGAACAGTACAAACTGCTGAACCTGCGCCGGCACATCGCCCAGGTGACCCAGCACGTGACCCTGTTCAGCGACACCGTGGCCAACAACATCGCCTACGGCGACCTGGCCGGCGCGCCGCGCGAGGACATCGAGAAGGCGGCCCGCGACGCCTACGCCATGGATTTCATCGCGCAACTGCCCCAGGGCCTGGACACCCAGGTCGGCGAAAACGGCGTGCTGCTCTCCGGCGGCCAGCGCCAGCGCCTGGCGATCGCCCGCGCCTTGCTCAAGAACGCGCCGCTGCTGATCCTCGACGAGGCCACCTCGGCGCTCGACACCGAATCCGAGCGGCACATCCAGGCGGCGCTGGATCAGGTGATGAAGGGCCGCACCACGCTGGTGATCGCCCACCGCCTGTCGACCATCGAGAAGGCCGACCTGATCCTGGTCATGGACCAGGGCCGGATCGTCGAGCGCGGCACCCACGAGTCGCTGCTGGCGCAGAACGGCTACTACGCCCGCCTCAACGCCATGGGCCTGGACGCCCCGGCCGAAGACATCGCCTGACGCCCTTCCGGCATGGCGGGGGAGCAGGCTCCCTCGCCGCAGGTTTCGGTTTGTATCCGATCCTTTACGCTTCTTGACCAAACCGGAATAAATCCCGGCACCGTGCTTGTTAAGGTTTCTGAACGAACCCTTAACCTGAATCGAAGGGGCCATCCCCTTCGCGCGGATCCTGCCATGCTGCAACGTTATCTCTGGAAGCTGCTGCCCAAGCCGCAGCGGGCCTTTCTGCTGGGCCGCCTGTCGGTGGTCGACCGGCAGGTGGTGAACAAATCGATGTCGGCCGAGCGGACCTTCCCCAAGGCGTTCGAGCAGCGTTCGTGCCTGTTCATCCATGTGCCCAAATGCGCCGGCAGCAGCGTGTGCAAGGCCCTGTTCGACGACTGGCGTCCCGGCCACCTGCCGCTGTACTGGTACGAACAGCAGTTTCCCGAACAATACGCCGCCGCGTACAAGTTCGCGTTCGTGCGCGACCCGCTGGAGCGCGCCTATTCGGCCTACGCCTTCCTGCGCGGCAACGAACTGGGCAGCCGTGACCATGCGGCCCAGCAACTGGTCAGGCGCTACCGCGACTTCGACGATTTCGTCGCACGCTGGCTGCACGCCGAAACCATCCCGCGGCAACTGCACTTCGCCGCGCAGACCGATTTTCTCGTCGATTCGCTGGGGCATCCGGCGCTGGATTTCATCGGCTACCAGGAACACCTGGAGCGGGATTTCCGTCTGGTCTGCGAGCAGTTGGGCATCGCGGGCCGGTTGCCGCACGTCAACGGCTCCCGCCAGCGCCAGCCGATGCCGGCGCGGGAGTTCTGCTCGTTGCGCACGCGGCGGCTGGTGCGTCGGGTCTACCGGCGCGACTACGAGTTGCTCGGCTATGAATGAGGCGCTTGCGGCACTGTCGCCGGCGGCGATCCGTCCCTACACCCTGGCGCTGTCCCATCGGGCCAGGGCCGCGCTGAAGGCCCAGCACCCGCGCTGCCTGTGGCTGACCGGGCTGTCCGGCGCCGGCAAGTCGACCCTGGCCAACGCCCTGGAGATGCAGTTGCACCACGCGGGCCGGCACACCTTCCTGCTCGACGGCGACAACCTGCGCAACGGTTTGTGCCGGGATCTGGGCATGGACGATGCGGGCCGCCGGGAAAACGTCCGGCGCATGGCCGAAACGGCCCGGTTGATGGTCGATGCGGGGCTGATCGTCATTGTGGCGGCCATTTCGCCGTTCCGCGCCGACAGGGACGCCGCGCGGCGGCTGTTCGCCGAGGGCGACTTCATCGAAGTGCACGTGAGCACCGCCCTGGCGGTCTGCGCGCGCCGCGATCCCAAAGGGCTCTACCAGGCGGCCCGGGAGGGGCGGATCAGCCGGTTCACCGGCATCGACAGCCCCTACGAGGCACCGCTGGCGCCGGAATGCCGGATCGACACCGAAAGCGTCGAGCTGTCCGAGGCGTGCAGCCGGCTGTCGGAGATCCTGATCAGGAAATGAGCGGAAAAGCGTTCTGTTTCATCCTGTTGCAGCCGCTGCACAAGCCTTCGCCAACCCTGTGCTAATATCGCGCCCCTGTTCATTTTGTATGTGGGTTGCTCCATGAAGTTGTCCATGCCGCGATTCGATCAAGCCCCTGTCTTGGTGGTCGGCGATGTCATGCTCGACCGTTACTGGCATGGTGGTACCTCACGGATTTCCCCTGAGGCGCCGGTTCCGGTCGTAAAGGTCGAGCAGATCGAAGACCGTCCGGGCGGCGCCGCCAACGTTGCCCTCAACATTGCCGCGCTAGGTGCGCCGGCGTCGCTGGTCGGCGTGACCGGCGACGACGAGGCCGCCGACAGCCTGAGCAACAGCCTCAAGGGCGCGGGCGTGCGGGCCCTGTTCCAGCGCATCGCGCACCAGCCGACCATCGTCAAGCTGCGGGTCATGAGCCGGCACCAGCAACTGCTGCGCATTGACTTCGAAGAACCGTTCGCCACCGACGCCCTGGCCCTCGGCGCACAGGTCGACGACCTGCTCGAAGGCATCAAGGTGCTGGTGCTGTCCGACTACGGCAAGGGCGCGCTGAAAAACCATCAGGCGCTGATCCAGGCCGCCCGCGCCAAGGGCATCCCGGTGCTGGCGGACCCTAAGGGCAAGGACTTTTCGATCTACCGCGGCGCCAGCCTGATCACCCCGAACCTCAGCGAGTTCGAGACCATCGTCGGCAAGTGCGCCGACGAGCACGAGCTGGTGAGCAAGGGCGCGGCGCTGATGCACGACCTCGAGCTCGGCGCGCTGCTGGTCACCCGCGGCGAACACGGCATGACCCTGCTGCGTCCGGAACACCCGGCGCTGCACCTGCCGGCCCGCGCCCGCGAAGTGTTCGACGTGACCGGCGCCGGCGACACGGTGATCTCCACCCTGGCGGCGGCGATCGCCGCCGGCGAGGACCTGCCCCATGCGGTGGCGCTGGCGAACCTGGCCGCCGGCATCGTGGTGGGCAAGCTCGGCACGGCGGCGATCAGCGCCCCGGAACTGCGCCGCGCGATCCAGCGCGAAGAGGGCTCCGAGCGCGGCGTGCTGGGGCTTGAGCAACTGCTGCTGGCGGTGGCCGATGCCCGGGCGCACAACGAGCGGATCGTGTTCACCAACGGTTGCTTCGACATCCTCCACGCCGGCCACGTGACCTACCTCGAGCAGGCGCGGGCCCAGGGCGACCGCCTGATCGTGGCGATCAACGACGACGCCTCGGTCAGCCGCCTGAAGGGGCCGGGCCGGCCGATCAACAGCGTCGACCGGCGCATGGCCGTGCTGGCCGGCCTCGGTGCGGTGGACTGGGTGATCAGCTTCCCCGAAGGCACCCCGGAAAACCTGCTGCGCGAGGTCAAGCCGGACGTGCTGGTCAAGGGCGGCGACTACGGGATCGACCAGGTGGTCGGCGCCGACATCGTCAAGGCCTACGGCGGCACGGTGAAGGTGCTGGGGCTGGTGGAAAACAGCTCCACCACGGCGATTGTGGAAAAGATCCGCGGCAACTGACCCGGCGAACACCTTGCCTGCGGCAAGGTGTTCGCCCTGTGGCGAGGGAGCTTGCTCCCGCTGGGTCGCGAAGCGGCCCCCTCATCGATGAAATGAGCGCTTCGCACTCAAGCGGGAGCAAGCTCCCTCGCCACAAGGCCCCGCCGATCAACCCGCCTTGCGCGGTACGATCTTCTTCAGCAGTTGCGTCGCCTTGCCCCGCAACCGGGCCAGCCCCGTGTCCTTGGCGGGGGCGGTCAGCCCTTGCTGGCGCAGCCAGTCCTTCCAGCGGATCCGCTCATCGCGCACCAGCCAGCCATCCTGCCGGGCAAAGCTTTCGGCCAGGTACAGGCCGCGGGTGCCGGCCGGGTGCAGCTGGCCTTTCTTCAGTGTGTACAGCTCGGCCAGCGGCTCGCCGTCCTGCAGCGGCATCAGGTAAAGGTCCGGACGCTTGCGGTCCAGCCGCGCCACCAACTGGTCGCCTTCCAGACGCTCGTCCACATGGAACAGGCTCAGGTTCTTGGCTTCCTTGGGCACGTCCAGGCGCAGATCATAGATCAACTGCAACGAGGCGGTCGGCAGGTGCACATAGGCCCGCGGACGCTCCAGCAGTTGCAGGCTGGCGCAGCGCACCGGCCGCGCCGAGCCGGATTCCGGCGTCAGGCGAAACGGCAACGCCTCGCGGTAATGCAGCGCCGCGGCATAGGGCGCCGGCAGCCAGGTGTCGTTGAAGCGCCCGCCGAGCCAGCCTTCGGGCGTTTCCAGGAGGCATTCCTCGGCGATTTCCTGAATCGCCGTGTGCAGCGGCAGGTTCAGCTCATGGGCCGGCACGTAGCCGGAAATCAGTTTCAGCACCACGTCGCCGCGATCCTGCCGGCGCTGGCGCACCAGCACCCAGTAGTCGCGGTTCTGCCAACGCAGGGTCAGGCGCACCGACACCCCGAGGTTGGCCAGCTCCAGCGCAAAGCGCTCGGCGTCCGGCACCGTGACCGGGCGCCGCCGCTGCAGGGTCTGGGCGAAGTTCAGCGGCCTGCCGACGCTCTGGTAGGTCAGGCCCTCGGGCGTCGCTTCGACGAACAGCGGCAGGGTCTTGAAGTTGCTCGGGTTCTTTCTGATGAGCGTGCGCGGCATGTCGGCTCCTGCTTAAGGCCGCGGGGCGGCGTCAGAGACCACGAAGGACCTGTGCAACGGTCGCGACGTTGTGGGCGAGGTGCAGCGGGTTGATCGTCCCGACGATGGCGCTGGCAACGCCGGGCTGCCCGAACAGCAGCTCAAAGCTGGCGCGCACCGGATCCACGCCGGGAGCGAGGCATATGTGGCCGCTGGCCAGGGCTTTCTTCACCAGAATGGCCTTGCCGTGGGCAGCAGCATAGTCAATGACGGCCTTCTCGTTCTGTTCGTTCAGATTGTAGGTGACCATCGCGCAGTCGCCTTGCTCCAGCGCCTTCACGCCGCCCTCGACGGTCTTGCCGGAAATGCCGAAGCCGCGGATCTTGCCTTCGGCCTTGAGCGCCGCGAGGGTTTCGTACACCTCGCAGCCTTCGAGGATGGCCATGTCGTTGCCGTCCGAATGCACCAGCACCAGGTCGATGAAGTCGGTCTCCAGCCGTTGCAGGCTGCGTTCCACCGACATCCGCGTGTGGGCGGCGCTGAAGTCGTGGCGCGACTGGCCGTCGGCGAACTCTTCGCCGACCTTGCTGACGATCACCCACTCATGGCGCTGGCCGCGCAGCAGCGGGCCGAGGCGCTCTTCGCTGCGGCCGTAGGCCGGGGCGGTGTCGATCAGGTTGATGCCCAGGTCCCGGGTGAGCTTGAGCAGCATCCGGGCTTCGTCGTCGTCGGGGATGCGGAAGCCGTTGGGGTACTTCACGCCCTGGTCGCGGCCAAGCTTGACCGTGCCCAGGCCCAGCGGCGAAACGCTCAGGCCGGTGCTGCCCAAGGGGCGGTGCAGATCGTGCAGGGTCGCTTGGCTCATGGCAGCAGTTGCTCCCAGGCCGGCACGCCCAGGGGCGGCTTCGGCAGGGCCGGCAGGGCGGCAGGGGCGCCCGGCTTGATGCCGTCGCGCTCCAGGGCGGCGAGCACGCGGTCGGCGAAGTCCGGCGCCAGGGCCAGTTTGGTCGGCCAGCCCACCAGCAGGCGGTCCTGTTCGGCGAGGAAGGCGTTGTCGGGGCGGGTCAGGCCGGACTGCAGCGGTTCGGCGCGGTCCACCCGCAGGGTCGCCCATTGCGCGTTGCCGAGCTCGATCCAGGGCAGCAGTTGGCCAAGTTCCTTCTGTGCGGTGGCGATCTGTTCGGCCGGCTCGCGGGCCACGCCGTCGGCTTCGGCGATGTCGCCGCCCAGGTACCAGACCCACTGGCCGTCGGCCGCCGGGTGGGTGGTCACGGTGATGCGCGGCTTGGTGCCGCCGCCCAGGCAGTGGGCGTACAGCGGCTTCAGGCCAGGGCCCTTGACCATGATCATGTGCAGCGGACGGGTCTGCATGGCCGGCTGGCTCAGGCCCAGCGCCGCCAGCAGGTCGGCGGTGCCGGCGCCGGCGCTGAGGACGATGCGCTGGGCGCGGATCTCGCGTTCGTCCACCTTAAGGCCCGCCAGCGCTCCGTTCTCCCGCAGCGGTTCGATCTTCTGGCCGGACAGCAGGCCGTCGCCGGCCAGCTCCGCCAGGCGCGCGATCAGGCTCGGCACGTCGATCACCAGTTCGGCCAGGCGATAGACCTTGCCCTTGAAGCGCTTGTCCTGCAGGGCCGGCGGCAGTTGCTCGCCCTTGACCTGATCGACCCGCCCGCGCACCGCCTTGCTGGCGAAGAAACTGGTGAGGTTGCCCGCCAGGGTGCCCGGCGACCACAGGTAATGGGCCTCGGACAGCAGGCGCACGCCGGCAAGGTCCAGCTCGCCGGTGCCGGCCAGGGCCTCGCGCCAGCGGCGCGGCATGTCGGCGATGGCTTCCGAGGCGCCGGTCAGGGCGCCGTGCAGCGCGTACTTGGCGCCGCCATGGATGATGCCCTGGGACTTCACGCTCTGCCCGCCGCCGAGGCTGGCGCTTTCCACCAGCACGGTCGAAAAGCCCTGGCGGCGCAGGCGCGCGTTCAGCCAGAGACCGGCGACACCGGCGCCGACAATCAGCACGTCGGTGGAAATTGTGGATGGCATGCGACGACCTCAGTGTTCAAGACGAGGGCGCAGTATACAGACTCGGGGGAAAGGGGATTTGCTGCTGATCATCCGTGCGCAAGGCTACACAAACCTGTGGCGAGGGAGCTTGCTCCCGCTGGGGCGCGGAGCGGCCCCAAAGGCGCGTCGGCCGGTGAGCGACTGCTTCGCAGCCGAGCGGGACGGTGCGGCGATCCGACAAGCTCCCTCGCCACAGGGTTGGCCTTCAGTGGCCGGCAGTCTTGGAGAACAGCTGGATCACGACGACGCCCAACACGATCAGCGCCATGCCCAGCATCGCCGGGATATCCAGTTTCTGCCCATAGATGAACAGCGCCGCCACGCTGACCATCACGATGCCCATGCCGGCCCACACCGCGTAGGCGACGCCCACCGGCACGCTGCGCACCACCAGCGTCAGCATCCAGAAGGCAATGCCGTAGCCGACGATGACCAGCAGCAGCGGCAGGGGCGTGCTGAAGCCCTTGACCGCTTTCATCGAGACAGTGGCGATCACTTCGGCGCAGATGGCAATGGCCAGGTAGGCGTAGGCGGTCATGGTTCGATCCTCATGTGAAACGTTGCTTTCTGAGGTCGGCATTTTAGGGCTTGTCCGGATGCGGTAAAGTCATTACCTATCTGTTAAAGAGATGGGTTGCGCAATGAACATGCAATGGAACCTGGATCAACTGCGGGTATTCGTGGACGTGGCCGAGCAGCGCTCGTTTTCCGCCGTGGCGCGCCGGCAACGCAAGGCGCAGTCGGCGATCAGCAGCGCGGTCGCCCAGTTGGAGGATGACCTGGGCGTCAGCCTGTTCGAGCGCAGCAGCGGGCGCCAGCCGAGCCTCACCGAGGCCGGCGAGGCGCTGCTGGAGGACGCGCGGGAAGTGCTGCGCCAGTGCGAACGCCTCAACGGCCGGGCGATCGCGATGATGCGCGGCGAGGAAGCGCAGCTGCGGGTGGCCCAGGACGAGGCGATGCCCTATCAGGCCCTGGTGGAAAGTTTCGGCGCGCTGGCCGAGCAGTTCCCCAGCCTGGAGGTGCAGCTGACCAGCGCCGCCCAGGGCGAAGTGGCGCGCAAGCTGGTGGAGCGCCGCGCCGACCTGGGGCTGCTGTTCTATCACGATGAAATCCCCGAAGCGCTGGAGCGCCGGGTGCTGGGTAGCGTGGACATGGTCACGGTCTGCGGCGTCAACCATCCGCTGGCGGCGCAGCCGTACGTCGACGCCCGGCAACTGGCGCAGCACCGGCAGTTGCTGATGTCGACCCAGACCAGCGTCTACCCCGGCAACGAGCCCGCCAGCCCGCAGGTGTGGCGGGCCGACAGCTTTTACGTGATGGCCGAGTGGCTGGTGCGGGATCTGGGCTGGGCCTGGCTGCCGCGCCATGTGGTGCAGTATTCGGCGTACCAGGGCCTGATGGTCGAGCTCGACAGCGAATGGACGCCGCCGGCGCTGGTGGTGGAGTTGGTCTGGCGCCGCGACGAACCGCTGGGCCCGGCGGCCCGCTGGTTGGCCGAACGATTTGCCGTGCACTTGCGGGCGATCGGCGACAAAAGCCGATAGACTGCGCCGCCATGAATAGAACTCTTTACTCCGCGCTGTTTTACCTGGGGCTGCCGCTGGTGGCGATTCGGCTGTGGCTGCGTTCGCGCAAGGCGCCGGCCTACGCCAAACGCATCGGCGAGCGTTTCTCCTACGGGATGCCGGCGCTGCGGCCCGGCGGGATCTGGGTGCACGCGGTGTCGGTGGGCGAAAGCATCGCCGCCGCGCCGATGATCCGCGCCTTGCTGCAGCGCTATCCGCAGCTGCCGATCACCGTGACCTGCATGACCCCCACCGGTTCGGAGCGGATCCGCGCGCTGTTCGCCGACGAGCCGCGCATCCAGCACTGCTACCTGCCTTACGACTTGCCCTGCGCGGCCGCGCGCTTCCTCGACCGTGCGCAGCCCAAGCTTGCGGTGATCATGGAAACCGAACTGTGGCCCAACCACATCCACCAGTGCGCCAAGCGCGGGATTCCGGTGGCGCTGGCCAACGGGCGGCTGTCCGAGCGTTCGGCCAAGGGCTATGCGCGGTTCGGCAAGCTCACCGGGCCGATGCTGGCCGAGATGAGCCTGTTCGCCGTGCAGACCGAGGCCGAGGCCCGGCGTTTCCGCGACCTGGGCGCACGGCCGGAGACGGTCGAGGTCACCGGCTCGATCAAATTCGACCTCACCGTCGATCCGCAATTGCTGCAGCGCGCCGCCGAACTGCGCGGGCAGTGGCAGGCGCTGGAGCGTCCGGTGTGGATCGCCGCCAGCACCCATGTCGGCGAGGACGAAGTGGTGCTCGACGCCCACCGTCGCCTGCTGGCCAGCCATCCCGATGCGCTGCTGATCCTGGTGCCGCGTCATCCGGAACGCTTCAACGCTGTGTTCGAACTGTGCCAAGGGCAAGGCTTCGCCACGGTGCGCCGCTCCACGGGCGCGAATGTCGAGGCCGGCACGTCGGTGCTGCTCGGCGACACCATGGGCGAACTGCTGTTCCTGTACGCCTTGGCCGACAGCGCCTTCGTCGGCGGCAGCCTGGTGCCCAACGGCGGGCACAACCTGCTGGAGCCGGCGGCCTTGGCCAAACCTGTGATCAGCGGCCCGCACCTGTTCAACTTCCTCGACATCGCCGCGCAGCTGCGCAGCGCCGGGGCGTTGGCCGAGGTGGACGACGCCGAAGGATTGGCGGTTGAAGTGCAGCGCCTGTTCGAGCTGCCCCGGGATGCGCAGCGCATGGCCGAGGCGGGGCTGGACGTGATGCGCCGCAATCAGGGGGCGTTGCAGCGGTTGCTGGACGGGTTGGGCCGGCTGATCGGCCGCCCATGAAAAAACGCAGCCCTCGGGCTGCGTTTTTTGTTTCAGGGGCGAGCCTTGAGCTGCGCTTCCGCCGCCGAGGCCAGGTCCGGCGGCAGGAAGTCCTTGTCCGGGTTGTAGTCGGGCTTGAGGTAGCGGGTCAGGTCCTGCAGGTCGCCGGGGTTGAGCGTGCCGGCCGCCTGCTTCAGGCGCAGGTTGTCGAGGATGTAGTCGTAGCGGGTGTTGTTGTAGTTGCGCACCGAGGTGTAGAGCTGGCGCTGGGCGTCGAGCACGTCGACGATGTTGCGCGTGCCCACCTGATAACCGATTTCCGTGGCTTCCACCGCGCTCTGGTTGGAGATGATCGACTGGCGGCGCGCCTGCACCTGCTCGACGTCGGTGTTGACCGCGCGGTGCAGGTTGCGGGTGCTTTCGACGATCTGCCGGCGCAGGGATTCGCGCTGCTGCTCGCTCTGGTCCAGTTGCGCATAGGACTGGCGCACCTGGGAGCTGGTCAGCCCGCCGCTGTAGATCGGGATGTTCAGTTGCAGGCCCACGGTGCTCTGCTCGACGTTGCCGCGGTAGGGTGTGCCGAAGGCGTTCGGGTTGGCGAAGCCGAGGGCGTCGTTGTCGCCCTTTTCGTATTTGGCCACCGCATCGAGGGTCGGCAGGTGGCCGGCCTTGCGTTGCTTGAGGGTCTGCTCGGCCGAACTGACGGCGTAGTTGCTGGCCAGCAGGTTGAGGTTCTGCTTGGCGGCGGTGTCGACCCAGGCCTTGGCGTCGTTGGGCGCCGGCGGCAGGATCGGCAGCGTGTGCACGATGCCCTGGATCGAGTTGTACTGACGGTTGGTCAGGGTGATCAGCGCCTCGAACGCGTCATCGACCTGGCGCTGGGCGACGATCCGGTTGGCCCGGGCGGTGTCGTAGCTGGCCTGGGACTGGAGCACGTCGGTCTTGTCCGACAGGCCCACGTCGAAACGCTCGTTGGACTGGTCGAGCTGGCGCTTGAACGCGGCTTCCTCGGCCTTGGTCGAGGCCAGGTTGTCCTGGCTGCGCAGCACGTTGAAGTAGCTTTCCGCCGATTGCAGGATCAGGTTCTGCTCGGTGGCCGACAGTTGCAGGGCGGCCTGCTCGTCGACGTCCTTGGCGGCCTGGTACTGGAACCAGCGGTCGGCGCGGAACAGCGGCTGGGCCAGGGTCGCCTGGTAGGAGTGGGCGCTGCGGTTGGCGGTGGCCGAGGGCTGATCGATGCTGGTGCGCACGTTGGCCACTTCGGCGCCGCCGGAGAGGTTGGGCAACAGCCCGGCGCGTGCCTGGGGCACCACTTCCTTCTGGGCGCCGTACTGGGCGCGGGCGGCGGCCAGGTCGGCGTTGTTGTCGACCGCTTCCTGGTAGACGCTGACCAGGTCGGTCTTGGTCGACAATGGCGCTTCCGCTGCCCAGACCATGGCGTTGGACGCACAAGACACGGCGACAGCCAGTGAGAGTTTGCGCAGCATGAGGCGATCCCTAGCTTGA
>NZ_JBIVHR010000088.1:0-24993 GCF_044749305.1 Pseudomonas sp. NPDC089534
GTACTGGTAGGCGTGGGTGTGGATCGCCTCTTCGAAGGCCTGGCGCAGGATGTACTGGCGGCATTCCGGGTTGGTGATCAGGCGGTACACGGCCAGGGCCAGGTTGTTGGCGACCAGGGAGTCGGCGGTGGAGAAGAAGCCCAGGTTGCGCATGACGATGCGGCGCTCGTCTTCGGTCAGGCCTTCCGGGTTTTTCCAGAGGGCGATGTCGGCGGTCATGTTGACTTCTTGCGGCATCCAGTGGTTCGCGCAGCCGTCCAGGTACTTCTGCCAGGCCCAGTCGTACTTGAACGGTACGAGTTGGTTGAGGTCGGCACGGCAGTTGATCATGCGCTTTTCGTCGACGGCGACGCGGGCGGCGGAGCCTTCGAGTTCGGCGAGGCCTTCGGCGACGTCGAGCGAATCCAGTGCGGCCTTGGCGCGGGCGACGGCGGCCGAGTCATTGGCGGTCACGGCGCGGGCCTCGAGGGCGGCGGCGCCGCCGGCGCTGTCGAGGCGGTCCAGGGTGGCTTCGGCGGTGTTGCCGGTGGCGGTGGTCTTGGCCGCTACTTCACTGTCTTCTTTGTCGAAATCGTCCCAGCTCAGCATGACGTGTCGTCTCCTGCGTGAGGGCCGGATGCCCGTGTGAAAACCGGTTGTGGGTTTTTCACACGGCCGTACCGGCCGCGTTGGATCTAAAGGAATCGTTTTTTGCAGCAGCTAAGGCAGGCAATAAAACTTGAATTTGTACGGGTGCCGGGAGCCTCTGATGGGCGCAGGTGGCGTCGGACGCTGCTGCGAGGCTCCGGACTGGCTGCGGATCCCTGTAAGGGAATATTGCAGGCCCGTTATAGGGCGGCATTATAGGGAAATTTTTCCCGCCGTGGTGGGGCGAATCCGCGCATGAGGCGGTCAGGAGGGCGGGTTTTTCGGCCGGAGCGAGGGTTTATGGGGCTTTGGCGGCAGAAGATTTTTTTTCGCAAAAATCTCGCGTTTGCGGGTTTGTTCAAAAAACGAACAAAAAAAACGTGTTTTCACTACATGTTGTGTTTTGCAACCCCTTTCGGCATCTGAAAACACAACTGGGCCCGGCCGGAGCCGGGCTGGAATCGACGCTCAGCGCATCGCTGAACGGGCAGCTCCTGTGCGATCCCGGTCAGCCGTTGGAGCAGCCGTTGCCCATGACGCTGTAGCGCAGGATATGACGCTGGCCCTTGGAGTCGTCGTACTCCATTTTCATCGGCACCACTTCACAGACATTCGGCACTTCGCTCATGGACACCACTTTGGCGATGTCCAGGTGGGTGGAGTAAGTGTATTCCTCGATCACCGGTTGTTGCTGCGCGACATCAGTCGGGACCTCGTCTGCCATGGCGGTTGCGCACAGACTGCTGAGGGCCAGAACCAATAAAGCTTTCATTTCAAAGTTACCTTCTTGAGGTCGAGTGGGGGCACGCAACCTTTTTGGGGTTGCGTGTGGAACTTCATTGCTTGGGTTACTTGAAGCGGAGCGTGATTAACGGCCTTCGTGGGGGCTGTAACGTTGTTAATCGCTTTGCCTTGTCGGCGAGGCAGATTTTAGGGAGGCGGGGTGGGGGTAAACAGAGCGGGTTTTGATAAACACCTTTGGCAGATTTCGTAACAATCGCCCGATATCGTGTAAGCGGTGGCTTACCGCAGAGGTGGCCCGCCTGGAAAAACGAGTCGCCGGAATCGCCGGCAGGCCAGCTCCCACAAGGGCTGCGGTTGACTGGGCGGGCTCGGCTGAGGCGCGCTTCGGGATTGTCTGGATGTTTTGTAGGGGCTTGTTACTACCATCGTCGAATGGTTCTATACGGGCGCCCCGGCTACAACAGGGTCATACAAAAACAACTATTACACCGAGGTAGGAAAGATGAGTGCGGCTTCCCTGTATCCCGTTCGCCCTGAAGTTGCGGCCAATACGCTGACCGATGAGGCGACCTACAAAGCCATGTATCAGCAGTCGGTCGTCAACCCGGACGGCTTCTGGCGCGAGCAGGCCAAGCGCCTCGACTGGATCAAGCCTTTCACCACGGTGAAGCAGACCTCCTTCGACGATCACCACGTCGACATCAAGTGGTTCGCCGACGGCACCCTGAACGTTTCCTACAACTGCCTCGACCGCCATCTGGCCGAGCGGGGCGACCAGATCGCGATCATCTGGGAAGGCGACGACCCTTCCGAAAGCCGCAACATCACCTACCGCGAACTGCACGAACAAGTCTGCAAGTTCGCCAACGCCCTGCGCGGCCAGGATGTGCACCGCGGTGACGTGGTCACCATCTACATGCCGATGATCCCCGAAGCCGTGGTCGCCATGCTGGCCTGCACCCGGATCGGCGCGATCCACTCGGTGGTGTTCGGCGGCTTCTCGCCCGAAGCCCTGGCCGGCCGCATCATCGACTGCCGCTCCAAGGTGGTGATCACCGCCGACGAAGGCATCCGCGCCGGCAAGAAGATCCCGCTCAAGGCCAACGTCGACGACGCGCTGACCAACCCGGAAACCAGCAGCATCCAGAAAGTCATCGTGTGCAAGCGCACCGCCGGCGACATCAAGTGGAACCAACACCGTGACATCTGGTACGAAGACCTGATGAAAGTGGCCGGCACCGTGTGCGCGCCGAAGGAGATGGGCGCCGAAGAAGCGCTGTTCATCCTTTATACCTCCGGCTCCACCGGCAAGCCGAAGGGCGTGCAGCACACCACTGGCGGCTACCTGCTGTATGCGGCCATGACCCACGAGCGCGTGTTCGACTACCGTCCGGGGGAAATCTACTGGTGCACCGCCGACGTGGGCTGGGTCACCGGTCACTCCTACATCGTCTACGGTCCGCTGGCCAACGGCGCGACCACGCTGCTGTTCGAAGGCGTGCCGAACTATCCGGACATCACCCGGGTGGCGAAGATCGTCGACAAGCACAAGGTCAATATCCTCTACACCGCTCCGACCGCGATCCGCGCCATGATGGCGTCCGGCACGGCGGCCGTCGAAGGCGCGGACGGCAGCAGCCTGCGCCTGCTCGGTTCGGTGGGCGAGCCGATCAACCCGGAAGCCTGGGACTGGTACTACAAGAACGTCGGCCAGTCCCGCTGCCCGATCGTCGACACCTGGTGGCAGACCGAGACCGGCGGCAACATGATGAGCCCGCTGCCGGGCGCCCATGCCCTCAAGCCGGGTTCGGCGGCACGTCCGTTCTTCGGCGTGGTGCCGGCGCTGGTGGACAACCTGGGCAACATCATCGAGGGCGAGGCCGAGGGCAACCTGGTGATCCTCGATTCGTGGCCGGGCCAGGCGCGCACCCTGTACGGCGATCACGACCGTTTCGTCGACACCTACTTCAAGACCTTCCGCGGCATGTATTTCACCGGTGACGGCGCCCGTCGCGACGCCGACGGCTACTACTGGATCACCGGGCGGGTGGACGACGTGCTCAACGTGTCCGGCCACCGCATGGGCACCGCCGAGATCGAAAGCGCGATGGTCGCCCACCCGAAAGTCGCCGAAGCGGCGGTGGTCGGCGTGCCGCACGACATCAAGGGGCAGGGCATTTATGTCTACGTCACCCTGAAGAACGGCGAGGAGCCGAGCGAGCAACTGCGCCTGGAGCTGAAGAACTGGGTGCGCAAGGAGATCGGCCCGATCGCTTCGCCGGACGTGATCCAGTGGGCGCCGGGGCTGCCGAAGACCCGCTCGGGCAAGATCATGCGCCGGATCCTGCGCAAGATCGCCACGGCGGAGTACGAAGGGCTGGGTGACATCTCGACCCTGGCGGATCCGGGCGTGGTGCAGCATCTGATCGATACCCACAAGACCATGAATGTCGCGTAAGCGGCGGGCCTGATGTGCTGAAAAGCCCCGTCCGGCGCATGCCGGGCGGGGCTTTTTTCTGTCTGCGGGTTCTGGGGTGGGAGGGCTGGCGTCATCGCCGGCAAGCCAGCTCCCACAGGGATTTGTGTTGAAACTGATATCCCAAACCCACCACAGAACCCTGTGGGAGCTGGCTTGCCAGCGATGGCAATCTGTCAGGCAATGAAGTATCTGCTGATATTCCCCAACCAATAATTATCGGTTTCCCCCGTCAGACGCTTCCCGCTGTTACCGGCCTGTCTTCAAGTAACTGAATGTGTAACCGCCGGCTCCGCAACGGGGCGATGGGAAACGCCGCGCCCGGTTTCAGGGCCTCAAAATACCCTGCGCAAAATAAGACGGAACGCTGCGCTTGCCGGATTAGAAGGGTTTGCGAATAATAGGCCCGCAATTTGCAACATAGATCGGTTCACTGTCTTTTGCTCTTGCATGAAATTGCGGAGCTGTCAATCTGCTCAAGCGGGTTTCTCGGTGCATCTGTAATTAGTTGTCGCATTGAAGAAATATCGGCTTCGGGCCTGTCGCTAGAATGCCGATCACTCGCTCGTCGTGGCTCGCGTTTAAACCCCAGGCGGTTTCGCCGGGAAATGTCCGACCGATGCAGCGCCGCTTTCCGATCCACCCATTCGCATATTGGGCTGTCGCTCACTCTGCCGTTTTTGCCCTTTACCGATGGAGTCCCAAGATGAAGAAACTTGTGCTGCTTGGCGCCCTGGCACTGTCCGTGCTGTCCCTGCCATCGTTCGCTGACGAAAAGCCTCTGAAGATCGGTATCGAAGCGGCTTACCCTCCATTCGCCTCCAAGGCCCCGGACGGCAGCATCGTCGGTTTCGACTACGACATCGGCAACGCCCTGTGCGAAGAGATGAAGGTCAAGTGCCAGTGGGTCGAGCAAGAGTTCGACGGCCTGATCCCGGCGCTGAAGGTGCGCAAGATCGACGCGATCCTGTCGTCCATGTCGATCACCGAAGACCGCAAGAAGTCCGTGGACTTCACCAACAAGTACTACAACACCCCGGCCCGCCTGGTCATGAAGGAAGGCACCGCTGTCAGCGACGGCCTGACCGAGCTCAAGGGCAAGAACATCGGCGTGCAGCGCGGCTCCATCCACGAGCGCTTCGCCCGTGAGGTCCTGGCTCCGCTGGGTGCCGAGATCAAGCCGTACGGCTCGCAGAACGAAATCTACCTCGACGTGGCCGCCGGCCGCCTCGACGGCACCGTGGCAGACGCTACCCTGTTGAATGACGGCTTCCTGAAAACCGACGCCGGCAAAGGCTTCGCGTTCGTCGGCCCGCAGTTCACCGACGAGAAGTACTTCGGCGACGGCGTCGGCATCGCCGTGCGCAAGGGTGACGCGCTCAAGGACAAGATCAACACTGCCATCGCGGCCATCCGCGAGAACGGCAAGTACAAGCAGATCCAGGACAAGTACTTCGACTTCGACATTTACGGCAAGTAAGTTCGTCGCACGATCCGTCCGAAATGGCGCAAGCAACAGAATCTCTGCGGTTTGCGCCATTTTTTCATCCCAACTTTCGAGGACCTGAATCATGTTGAAAGGCTACGGGGCTGTCATCCTCGACGGCGCATGGCTGACGCTTCAGCTCGCCTTGTCGTCCATGGCCCTGGCGATCGTTCTCGGCCTGATCGGTGTCGCGCTGCGGCTGTCGCCGGTGCGCTGGCTGGCGTGGCTGGGCGACCTGTACGCCACGGTGATCCGCGGGGTTCCCGACCTGGTGCTGATCCTGCTGATCTTCTACGGCGGCCAGGACATGCTCAACCGCGTGGCGCCAATGCTCGGCTACGACGAATACATCGACCTGAACCCGCTGGCCGCCGGCATCGGCACCCTCGGTTTCATCTTCGGCGCGTACCTGTCGGAAACCTTCCGTGGCGCGTTCATGGCGATTCCCAAGGGGCAGGCCGAAGCGGGCATGGCCTATGGCATGAGCAGCCTGCAGGTGTTTTTCCGGGTGATGGTGCCGCAGATGATCCGTCTGGCGATTCCGGGCTTCACCAACAACTGGCTGGTGTTGACCAAGGCCACCGCGCTGATTTCCGTGGTCGGCCTGCAAGACATGATGTTCAAGGCCAAGCAGGCGGCCGACGCCACCCGCGAGCCTTTCACCTTCTTCCTGGCAGTGGCGGCGATGTACCTGGTGATCACCAGCGTCTCGTTGCTGGCGCTGCGTCACCTCGAGAAGCGCTACTCGGTAGGCGTAAGGGCGGCTGAGCTATGATCTTCGACTACAACGTCATCTGGGAGGCGCTGCCGCTGTACCTCGGCGGGCTGGTGACCACCCTCAAACTGCTCGCGCTGTCGCTGCTGTTCGGCCTGCTCGCGGCGCTGCCGCTGGGCCTGATGCGCGTCTCGAAGAACCCGGTGGTCAACATGACGGCCTGGCTCTACACCTACGTGATCCGCGGCACGCCGATGCTGGTGCAGCTGTTCCTGATCTACTACGGCCTGGCCCAGTTCGAGGCCGTGCGCGAAAGCTTCCTGTGGCCGTGGCTGTCCAGCGCGACGTTCTGCGCCTGCCTGGCCTTCGCGATCAACACCAGCGCCTACACCGCCGAAATCATCGCCGGCAGCCTCAAGGCCACGCCGCACGGCGAGATCGAAGCGGCCAAGGCCGTGGGCATGTCGCGCTTCAAGATGTACAAGCGCATCCTGCTGCCGTCGGCCCTGCGTCGTGCGCTGCCGCAGTACAGCAACGAAGTGATCATGATGCTGCAGACCACAAGCCTGGCGTCCATCGTGACCCTGATCGACATCACCGGCGCGGCCCGCACCGTCAACGCGCAGTTCTACCTGCCGTTCGAGGCGTACATCACCGCCGGCGCGTTCTACCTGTGCCTGACCTTCATCCTGGTGCGCCTGTTCAAGCTGGCCGAGCGTCGCTGGCTGAGCTACCTGGCCCCGCGGAAGCACTGACATGGAACGCATCGACCACGTATTGCCGTGGAGCCACCTGGGCAGCGAGCGCCGGATCTCGGTGTTCCGCTTCGGTGGCGGCGAGCGCAAGGCCTACATCCAGGCCAGCCTGCACGCCGACGAACTGCCGGGCATGCGCACCGCCTGGGAGCTGAAAAAGCGCCTCGGCGAACTCGAAGCCAAAGGCCTGCTCAACGGCGTGATCGAACTGGTGCCGGTGGCCAACCCGCTGGGCCTGGGCCAATTGCTGCAAGGCAATCACCAGGGCCGGTTCGAGGCGGGCAGCGGCAAGAACTTCAACCGCGACTTCGTCGAGTTGAGCGCACCGGTGGCCGCCGCACTGGAAGGGCGGTTGGGCGATGATCCGCACGCCAACGTCCGGTTGATCCGTCAGGCAATGGCCGATCATCTGGCGGCGTTGCCTGAGGCGAACAGCCAACTGCAAGGCATGCAGCGTGTGCTGCTCGGCCACGCCTGCACCGCCGACGTGGTGCTGGACCTGCATTGCGATGCGGAAGCCGCGCTGCACCTGTATGCGTTGCCGCAGCACTGGCCGCAGTGGCGTTCCCTGGCCGCGCACCTGAACGTCAAGGTGGGGCTGCTGGCGGAAGACTCCGGCGGCAGTTCCTTCGACGAAGCCTGTTCGCTGCCGTGGCTGCGCCTGTCGCGCCTGTTCCCGGACGCCTCGATTCCCCTGGCTTGCCTGGCGACGACCATCGAGCTGGGCGGCCAGGCCGACACCGGCCGGTCGCAGGCCGAGGACTGGGCCGAAGGCATCCTGGCGTTCCTCGCCGAACAGGGCCTGATCGGCGGCGAGTGGCCGAAGCCGGCGCACGAGCCCTGCGAGGGCATGCCGTTCGAAGGCACCGAACTGCTGCTGGCGCCGCACCCCGGTGTGGTGAGTTTTTTGCGCAGGCCCGGCGAATGGGTCGAGGCCGGCGACGAGATTTTCGAAGTGATCGACCCTGTGTCCGATCGGGTCAGCACGGTGTGTGCTGGTACGTCCGGGGTGCTGTTTGCCATTGAACGGCTGCGATATGCCCAACCCGGTTTCTGGCTGGCCAAGGTGGCGGGGCGCGAAGCGCTGCGTCACGGGCGCTTGCTCAACGACTGACTGACTGTTTTTGTGAGAACCGACCGCATGTACAAACTTGAAGTCCAAGACCTGCATAAACGCTATGGCAGTCACGAAGTGCTCAAGGGCGTGTCCCTGAAAGCGGCAGCCGGCGATGTGATCAGCATCATCGGCTCCAGTGGCTCCGGCAAAAGTACTTTCCTGCGCTGCATCAACCTGCTCGAGCAGCCGCACGCGGGCAAGATCCTGCTCAACAACGAAGAGCTCAAACTGGTGGCGAACAAGGACGGCGCGCTGAAGGCAGCCGACCCGAAACAGCTGCAGCGCATGCGTTCGCGCCTGTCGATGGTGTTCCAGCACTTCAACCTGTGGTCGCACATGACCGCGCTGGAAAACATCATGGAAGCGCCGGTCCACGTGCTGGGCGTGTCCAAGGCCGAGGCCCGCGAGAAGGCCGAGCACTACCTGAACAAGGTGGGCGTGGCCCATCGCAAGGACGCGTTCCCGGGGCACATGTCCGGCGGCGAGCAGCAGCGTGTGGCGATCGCCCGTGCGCTGGCGATGGAGCCGGAAGTGATGCTGTTCGACGAGCCGACTTCGGCCCTCGACCCGGAACTGGTGGGCGACGTGCTGAAGGTCATGCAGTCCCTGGCCCAGGAAGGCCGCACCATGGTGGTGGTGACCCACGAAATGGGCTTTGCCCGTGAAGTGTCGAACCAGTTGGTGTTCCTGCACAAAGGCCTGGTGGAAGAGAGCGGCAACCCGCGCGAAGTGCTGGTCAATCCGCAGTCGGAGCGGTTGCAGCAATTCCTCTCGGGCAGCCTCAAGTAAACGCTCCCTTTATGCACCACGTTAGTGCATGCTTCGCAGCCTGGATGCTGGCTCATTTCCCCTGTGGGAGCGAGCCTGCTCGCGAAAGCGGCATGTCAGTCACCCTCATCGTTGACTGACCCAACCCTTTCGCGAGCAGGCTCGCTCCCACAATGGATCTGTGTCGGGTTCACGATTACGGGCTAGCATTGGCCCATGCCTTCTTCACCGCTCTTCGTTTCGGATTGCCCGCCCATGACTGCCCATCGAATTGGTTTCCTGATTTGGCCCAGCACTAAAGCCTTGACGCTGGCGCTGGCGGAGGAGGCCTTGCGGGTCGCCCAGCGTGTGCATCCGGAAGTGGTCTATGAGCTGTCTTTCCTGCAGGCCGAACCGCCGAGCGAAGGCGAATGGCAACTGCCCGGCGAACCCTGGTCCGGCAAGCTGGAGAATTTCCAGAAACTGTTCCTGCTCGCCGACGAGCCGCCGGCCGCCCTCGCGCCGACGCTCAGCAGCGCGCTCAAGCAACTGGTGCGTGCCGGCTGCGTGATCGGCGGCCTGTCCGCCGGCGTCTATCCCCTGGCGCAGCTGGGATTGCTCGACGGCTACCGTGCCGCGGTGCATTGGCGCTGGCAGGACGATTTCGCCGAACGCTTTCCCAAGGTCATCGCCACCAGCCATCTGTTCGACTGGGACCGCGACCGTCTGACGGCGTGCGGCGGCATGTCGGTGCTCGACCTGCTGCTGGCGGTGCTGGCCCGTGACCATGGCGCCGAACTGGCCGGCGCGGTCTCCGAGGAGCTGGTGGTCGAGCGCATCCGCGAGGGCGGCGAACGCCAGCGCATTCCGCTGCAGAACCGACTGGGCTCCAGCCATCCGAAGCTCACCCAGGCGGTGCTGCTGATGGAAGCCAACATCGAAGAGCCGCTGACCACCGACGAAATCGCCCAGCACGTGTGCGTGTCCCGCCGGCAGCTGGAGCGCATCTTCAAGCAGTACCTCAACCGCGTACCGAGCCAGTATTACCTGGAGCTGCGCCTGAACAAGGCCCGGCAGATGCTGATGCAGACCAGCAAGTCGATCATCCAGATCGGCCTGTCCTGCGGTTTCTCCTCGGGCCCGCACTTCTCCAGCGCCTACCGCAACTTCTTCGGCGCCACGCCGCGGGAAGACCGCAACCAGCGGCGCAGCAGCAGTCCGTTCGAACTGTCTTCGGTGCCACCCGAGCGCGGTTGATCCGCGCTTGAGGGGGCTCACTCTTCGGTCTCGGAATCCTCGGAGTCCGTGATCTCCATTTCCGTTTGCTCGATGATGGCTTCCACGCCGAAATCGACCGCTGTCGTTCGGAAGTAGGCCGATAGCAGCCGCATGCTTTCCTGGGACAGCGGATTGCCGCGCAACTCAACGATCTCGGCGATTTCCATGGGCAGCTCCAGGATGTCCGGGGGAATTTCGGTGATGGCGTTGTCGGTCAGGCCCACGGTTTCAAGATCCTTGAGTTGAAACAGGCCTTCAGGCAGTTCGGTGAGGCCGCAGTTGTCGAGTTGCACGCTGATCAGGTTCGTCATCTGGCGGATGTCAGGCGTCAGCGACAGCGGGTTGTCGCTCAGTTCCAGATATTTCATGCGGTCCATCTGTGCCAAGGCCAGGGCCGATTGCGGACTTAGCGTGATCAGGCAATCGGGGAGGTTCAGCGAGATCAGTTTGCTCATCCGGAAGACCGGCTCGGGAATGTTCTCCAGGCGAAAGCCGCGAAGGCTCAGGATGCTGAGGTTCGGAAAGCTTTCGAGAAACCGTGAGATGTCGGTGGCAAGGCCTGTCTGGCTGGTCAGGTGGATCATCGATACATGGCGGAAGTCTGCGCGCAGGGCGGGCAACTCTCCGGTGATCCGGGTTTCAAGGCGCAGGATGTGGCCAGGCTGTTCCGGCTCGTCGATATCGTTCAGCTCTGTTTCCCGGCGCCAGCAACGCAGTACGTTTTGCTTGAACTCATCCCGTGCCAAGTGTTCGAGCATCAGTTGCCGGGGGCTGAAGGGCTGGTTGCTCAGGGGGTGAAGGGCAGGCACGTCGGCGGTCCAGGCGGCCAGGTCGAACTCGAGGGTGGTCAGCTCAAGCTCCAGCTGTCCCAGCCGTGCGCGTGCATCGCCCGTTGTGCCTGGCAGCAGGTAAAGGAAGTAGCTGGCCTGATCCCGGTCTATGGCCGGATAAAGGGTCCGCACGCGATGGATGTCGGACTCTTCGGCCAGGATCCTGAAGTTTTGCCCGGTTCGTTGAACGTATTGTCTGAGGTGCTCGCGGGCAGCGGCGGTGAAGGGATTGCCGTTGAGGTCGAAAGCGTTCTGAAGATCGCGCGGCAGGTTGAAGAGGGCTTCGGGCAGTTCCGGTATCCGGTTGCCGTTGAGCAGCGCCGCACTCAGGTGCGGTCGGGTCAATAGGCCGTTCGGCAGTTGGGAGATGCCTGTCCAGGACAGGTTGAGGTGGCTCAGGTCGGGCATCTTGCTCACATCTGGCGTCATTCCCAGGGGGTTGCTGTAAAGGTCCAGTGTGGTCAGGCGGCGCATTTCGGACAATGTGGTTTGAGTCCTGGCGTTGAGGGTGACGGCGCAGTCGCTGAGAATCAGCTCGACGAGATCCGGCGACCGGGAAACGGCGACCGGGAGATGGCCCAGGGGAATGTTGTGCAATGTCAGGTGGCTCAAGCCGGAAAAGCTGCGCAGAAACTCGTGGGCGCCCCGAGTGGTGCCGTTGCTGATGAGTGTCAGGCCGTTGATGGCATTGAAATCGGCGTTGAGCCTCGGCAGGTCACCGATGATCGGCTGAAGAAAGCGAAACTCGATCGAGCCGTTCCCGGTCTCGGCCAACGTCCATTGCCGTCGCCAGCAGTCCGTGAGGTCGACGGTGAACTGTTGGCGGATCCGCTGCTGGAGAGCGCGTTGATCCTGGGTGAGGCTGATGCGCGTGTCCGGTAGGTGGGGTGCAATGGCATTGATCCAGGTGGACAGTGTTCGACGCAGCTCGTCATGTTGGGTGATGAGTTGATGGAGTACCTCCCGGGGGCCGGCCGGATGCCGCTGGATCCGTTCGACAAAGGCGTCGAGCTCTGCGGGTGAGAGGTGAGGAAACAAGGCCTGTGCGTGGTTATGCAGGGTTGGGGCTCCGGAAGGCTTGAGGCGATAGCCGTCGCCTCCACCCAAAAGCCGCATCACCTTCGGATCGTAGGTCTGTTTGAGGATGGGCTGTTGCGCCAGGAGCGTGCGCAATGTCTCGCGGTCTGGAGCGTGTTGGCGCACCTGCCGCCTGAGTGTTTCATCGCGGACGATGTCGGTGCCTAGTGCCAGACGCTCAGGTTCCGGCAGATTTTCCAGCGCCAGCAAGACCAGTCGGCCGGTATCGGGGTTGTCTGCGGTCGACGGCAGTTCCAGCCCTTCATAGGCCCGTGCGATGCGGACCTGCAGGCCCGCCTCCCGGCAGATGTCGGCCAGGCGCGAGGAAACCCTGCCGGTTTTCAGTTGCTGACGTTCCTGTTCGTCCGCCAGGTGTTCGATGGCCTGAGCAAGGCCTTTCGGCAGGCCGGGGCCTGAGTCCATCAGCGCTTGAACGCTGCCGCTCGCGCCGCGCTCCATCAGGCTGTAGCGCTGATCGAACAAGGCCGGGCGGTGGTCGATGGCGAGCTGTCTCAGGGCCTGTCGCAATGTGCGCGCGCGAGCCTCAAGGGCGCCGGGGGCGGTGGGGCGTTCTTCGTTGAGCAACACCTTTGCTTCGCTGTCCGGAAGGCTGAGCAGCAAGGTCTTCAGCAAATCGCCGTCGTGCAGTTTCGCGATGTCGAGCGCTATGAACGACACGTCGGTGGCGGGGCTTTGCCATAGGATCCTGGACGCTCCGTCGATCAGGCGAAACCTCACGTTCGCCGGTCGTGGGCCGTAATCGTCGAGCAGCTTCAACTGCATCACCGGGTCGGCCCTCAGAAAGACCTCCGGTCGTTCGCTGCCGATGGCATCAATGAATGCCTGTATGTCCCGGTCGATCCGCAAGCGCATGAGCGTGTCCTGCAGCAGCGCAGGCATCGGTTCGTTGTTCGCATGCAGTCTTCGCAGCGCGTTTTCGTCGCAGCCGCTGATGCGCAGCATGGACTCGCGCTCGCCTGCCGAAAAGCGCTGCATGTCCGGCCCGAAGCGGCGCAGGAGCGTGTCCCTGTCCCAGTCCAGCGGTTGATCCAGTTCCGTTTGCCAGGCGCCGGCATGATTGTGCCGCAGCGCGGGCTTGTAGGCGTGCGTGCGGGTCGGGTGATCAATGCGGTGCAGGCCGGTGACGGGGTCTTCGCTCACGGCGTAAAGGTTGTTCTCCAGGGGCAGGAGGCATTTGCCCTGATGCCGGTGCAGTCCGAGTGCATCGGGCGTCGAGCCTTTCGGCAGGGTGGCGGGGTGTTCGTAGGTCGTCAGGTCGGGCTGCCAGTAGCGAGTCTGACCGTCGGGGCGCCTTACGACGTTGAACCGATCGATGAAACCGACGATGTCGCGGGGCAGCAGCGTTCGCCATTCGTTGGCCGCCACCATGCCCCCGGCTGCAAAGGCACCGAGCTGAACCGCCGATTCGACGACGCCCATGAAATGTCCGAACGCTTCGCTCGTTTGCCCCTCGGACCATTCGACAAGGCTTTCAAATGTCTGGTCGAGCATCTGGTAGGTCATGTACGCCAGCACAGCCTCGCCCAGCAGCGGCACGAACGGCGCAGCAATGAAGGCGGCGACATTGAGCAGTGTCGAGGCGACGCTCATCAGGGAGTCCCAGAGGGCCCAGCGTTTTTTCCGGTCGGCTGACGCGGTGGAGATGGCGATTGTCCGGGCGTCGTTGAGGATCTTGTCGAGCTTGCTTTGGTGAAGGTGCGTCAGCAGTCCGGTTCTGATCGGGGTGGTCAGCAGCTGCAGGTTCGGGTGCGCAACGGGTTTTTCCCGCCATGTCGGGCGCGGGTCGGGTGGCTGGGCGGGTTGGTGGGCAATGACGGTGAGCCGGTTGTTCAGCGTGGCGAAGAAGCGGCCTCGGTCCTCGTGGCCGATGAAGCGGCTGAAGAACCGTTGATAGTCGGGCTCCCGCAGGCGTCGGGTCAGTTCCTCGGCAAAGGCTGCGCTTGAAGGGTATTGCTTGATCGGGTGCAGGGGATCGTCGGGAATGTAGGCCACCACGCTGACCGTTCCCGGGCTGCGCTCGAGGTCGGGGGCGAACAGGACGATGCCTGTCAGGCGGCTGTCCAGAATCGTCAGTGCGTGGCCGATCCATGGCAGGCTGCCCGATGGCGCGGCCTGCCGGTCTTCGAGCAGGTCCAGCAGCGTCCGGTGGGTCTCGCCGTTCAGCAACGCCTGCATCCGGGCCATGTGCAGCGCGGCGGCGAGCGCTGCGTTCTGGCTTTCCCGGACGCTGGACTTGAGCAGTGCCGCGGTGACGGGATTGCTGATGCCCAGGTTGTCCTCCAGATAGTTCCTGTAGCGCTCACCGATATCCAGCGTCCTGCACAGTTTCGTGAAGGCGGCGATGGGCATTTTCTTGAGAATGTTCGGCAGCGTCTGGAATTGTCCGTTGGCGGTGGGTGGCGTGATGTAGGTGGATTCGGCTTCGAAGGCATCGGGCCGGGTTTCGTCGTTTTCGAAGTTGTGCAATGCCGCGTCCAACAACGATACCGTCCAGGTGCGGGCGCCCCGCGCCTTGATCGGCAACCAGGGAAGGTGTGTAGGCAGGTAGAGGTGCAGCCAGGTGTTGCGCACGTCCAGATCCAGTCCGAAACGGGTCTTCAGCTCGTCCCTGAGCAGCGGTTCGGCGAATGAGTCGGGGTTGGCCAGGCGGGTCAGCGTTTGATCGACGCGGTTCTGGGCCTCCAGGTGCCGGGTCAGCAGTTCGCTCAGTTCGGTGCGCTGGCGGGCCGGGGCGGATTTCAGAGGCGCCGGCATGCCCGGTTTGATGGGGCGCAGCGCGGCGCGCCGGTCGGGGCTCGCCTGGCGCAGCCAGGGGGGAATCGACTCGATCAGTCGGCGATAGTGGAGGTCCGTGCGCAAAACATCGGATGGGGCGGTGACGACAGGGTTGGTATTCATCGGATAAGGAGCCGGTGCCGTTTGATTGGCGGACAGCAGACTCCATCGGCGAACGAGATGTGCGGTACATATGTACCGCACCCGGAAAAACCGCATGGGGTACAAAGGGGCGGGTCTGCCGCAAACCCCTGACGCCGGTTAAACTGCGCCTTTGCGACCCTATTTGTCGCATTGCCGTAAACCCGGGAAAAACCGGGGTTTGCGCTATAAGAAGTTGTCGCTTGGCGACAAGGCCGGGCTGAAAACTGTCCTTACAATCCCCCCATCTCCCGCCAGTTTCAGGCGGGTGTTCCTCATCAGGAGACTCCGATGTCCGTTGAGCACGCTGCGGTACAACGCGCCGATTTCGACCAGGTAATGGTTCCCAACTATGCGCCTGCCGCTTTCATTCCGGTGCGTGGCGAAGGCTCCCGCGTCTGGGACCAGACCGGCCGCGAGCTGATCGACTTCGCCGGCGGGATTGCCGTCAACGTGCTGGGCCATGCGCATCCGGCGCTGGTCGGCGCTCTGACCGAACAGGCGAACAAGCTGTGGCACGTGTCCAACGTGTTCACCAACGAGCCGGCCCTGCGCCTGGCGCACAAGCTGATCGACGCCACCTTCGCCGAGCGCGTGTTCTTCTGCAACTCCGGCGCCGAAGCCAACGAGGCCGCGTTCAAGCTGGCCCGTCGCGTCGCGTTCGACCGTTTCGGCAGCGAGAAGTACGAAATCATCGCCGCGCTGAACAGCTTCCACGGCCGCACCCTGTTCACCGTGAACGTCGGTGGCCAGTCGAAGTACTCCGACGGTTTCGGCCCGAAGATCACCGGCATCACCCATGTGCCGTACAACGATCTGGCGGCCCTGAAGGCCGCCGTCTCCGACAAGACCTGCGCGGTCGTGCTGGAGCCGATCCAGGGCGAGGGCGGCGTGCTGCCGGCCGAGCTGGCCTACCTGCAAGGCGCCCGTGAGCTGTGCGACGCGCACAATGCGCTGCTGGTGTTCGACGAAGTGCAGACCGGCATGGGCCGCAGCGGCAAGCTGTTCGCCTACCAGCATTTCGGCGTGACCCCGGACATCCTCACCAGCGCCAAGAGCCTGGGCGGCGGTTTCCCGATCGCGGCGATGCTGACCACCGAAGCGCTGGCCAAGCACCTGGTCGTCGGCACCCACGGCACCACCTACGGCGGCAACCCGCTGGCGTGCTCGGTGGCCGAGGCGGTGATCGACGTGATCAACACCCCGGAGGTGCTCAACGGCGTCAACGCCAAGCACGACAAGTTCAAGACCCGCCTGGAGCAGATCGGCGAGAAGTACGGCCTGTTCACCCAGGTGCGCGGTCTGGGCCTGCTGATCGGCTGCGTGCTGAGCGAAGCCTGGAAAGGCAAGGCCAAGGACGTGTTCAACGCCGCCGAGCGTGAAGGCCTGATGATCCTGCAGGCCGGCCCGGACGTGATCCGTTTCGCGCCGAGCCTGGTGATCGACGATGCCGACATCGAGCAGG
The DNA here is from genome assembly GCF_044749305.1 of Pseudomonas sp. NPDC089534. Classification (NCBI taxonomy): domain Bacteria; kingdom Pseudomonadati; phylum Pseudomonadota; class Gammaproteobacteria; order Pseudomonadales; family Pseudomonadaceae; genus Pseudomonas; species Pseudomonas sp. NPDC089534. Next base: position 16,255 of record NZ_JBIVHR010000088.1, read on the forward strand.
GCCTGGAGCGCTTCGAGCGCGCCGTGGCCAAGCTGACGCAAGCCTGATTGACCCTTCGGCGCCTGACCCTTCGGGCGCCGAACCTGATTTTTGTTTCGGGCCGAAACAAATCGTGGGAGCCAGCCCGCTGGCGATGAGGGCCTGACAGCCAACATCAATGTTGCCTGACGGGACGCAATCGCCAGCGGGCTGGCTCCCACAATTGACTCTGAGTTGGCTCAGGGACGGCCCGGGATTTTTCATCTGTGATTTTCATGAGAGAAAGGAGTGACACCATGCTGGTGATGCGCCCTGCGCAAATGGCTGATCTGGGCGAGGTACAGCGTCTGGCTGCGGACAGTCCGATTGGTGTCACTTCGTTGCCGGATGACGTGGAGCGCCTGAGCGACAAGATCGCCGCCAGCGAAGCGTCGTTCGCCGCCGAGGTCAGCTTCAACGGCGAGGAAAGCTATTTCTTCGTCCTCGAAGACACCGTCGCCGGCAAGCTGGTCGGCTGCTCGGCCATCGTCGCCTCGGCCGGCTACTCCGAGCCGTTCTACAGCTTTCGCAACGAGACCTTCGTGCATGCCTCCCGCGAGCTGAAGATCCACAACAAGATCCACGTGCTTTCGCAGTGCCACGACCTGACCGGCAACAGCCTGCTGACCAGTTTCTACGTGCAGCGCGACCTGGTGGGTTCGCCGTGGGCCGAGCTCAATTCCCGTGGCCGCCTGCTATTCGTCGCCAGCCATCCGGAGCGCTTCGCCGATTCGGTGGTGACCGAGATCGTCGGCTACAGCGACGAAAACGGCGACTCGCCGTTCTGGGACGCCATCGGCCGCAACTTCTTCGACCTGAACTACGCAGAGGCCGAGCGCCTGTGCGGCCTCAAGAGCCGCACGTTCTTGGCCGAACTGATGCCGCACTATCCGATCTACGTGCCGCTGCTGCCGGACTCCGCCCAGGAGGCGATGGGCCAGGTGCACCCGCGTGCGCAGATCACCTTCGACATCCTGATGCGCGAAGGCTTCGAGACCGATCATTACATCGACATTTTCGACGGCGGCCCGACCCTGCACGCCCGCGTTTCGGGGATCCGCTCGATCGCCCAGAGCCGCGTGGTGCCGGTGAAGATCGGCGAGGCGGTCAAGGGCGCAGGACGCCAGTACCTGGTGGCCAATGCGCAGTTGCAGGATTACCGCGCCGTGTTGCTGGAGCTGGACTACGCGCCCGGCAAACCGGTGACCCTGGACCTGGAGGCGGCAGAAGCCCTGGGCGTCGGCGAGGGCGCCAGCGTGCGCCTGGTGGCGGTTTAAGGTCCGCGCCCTGCAAACATCTGGAAAGCAGCGAAGTTTCGCGGGTGGCGTTGGCGGCCCGTTTGAGGAGATAGCATGATCGTTCGTCCCGTACGCAGCAGCGATTTACCCGCTCTGATCGACCTGGCCCGCAGCACCGGCACCGGCCTGACCACCTTGCCGGCCAACGAAGAGCGCCTGACCCACCGGGTCGGCTGGGCCGAGAAGACCTTTCGCGGCGAAGCCGGCCGCGGCGATGCGGACTACCTGTTCGTGCTCGAGGACGACAACGGCCGCGTGGTGGGCATCTCCGCCATCGCCGGCGCCGTCGGCCTGCGTGAGCCGTGGTACAACTTCCGGGTCGGCCTGACCGTCAGCGCCTCCCAGGAGCTGAACATCTACCGCGAGATTCCGACCCTGTTCCTGGCCAACGACCTGACCGGCAACTCCGAGCTGTGCTCGCTGTTCCTGCACGCCGACTACCGCACCGGCCTCAACGGCCGCATGCTGTCCAAGGCGCGCATGCTGTTCATCGCCGAGTTCCCGCAGCTGTTCGGCAACAAGATCATCGCCGAGATGCGCGGCGTGTCCGACGGCGCGGGCCGTTCGCCGTTCTGGGAAAGCCTGGGCCGGCACTTCTTCAAGATGGAATTCAGCCAGGCCGACTACCTGACCGGCGTCGGCAACAAGGCGTTCATCGCCGAACTGATGCCGAAATTCCCGCTGTACACCTGCTTCCTGTCCGAGGACGCGCGCGCCGTGATCGGCCAGGTGCACCCGGACACCGAGCCGGCACTGGCGATGCTCAAGGGCGAAGGCTTCAGCTATCAGGGCTACGTCGACATCTTCGACGCAGGCCCCGCCATCGAATGCGAAACCGGCAAGATCCGCGCGGTGCGCGACAGCCAGGCGCTGGTGCTGGCGGTGGGCACGCCGGGCGACGACGCCACGCCGTTCATCATCCATAACCGCAAGCGCGAGGACTGCCGGATCACGGCCGCTCCCGCGCGTCTGGCCGCCGGTACCCTGGTGGTCGACCCGCTGACCGCCAAACGTCTACAACTCAACGCCGGCGACCAGGTGCGCGCCGTTCCGTTGTCCGCAGCCCGGGAGTCGAAACAATGAATTCGCTATACATCGCAGGTGAGTGGCTGGCCGGTCAGGGCGACGCGTTCGAGTCGCTGAACCCGGTGACCCAGCAAGTGCTGTGGTCGGGCCAGGGCGCCACCGCAGCCCAGGTCGATGCGGCCGTGCAGGCCGCGCGCCAGGCGTTCCCGGCCTGGGCCAAGCGTTCGCTGGAGGAGCGCATCGGCGTGCTCGAGGCGTTCGCCGCCACCCTGAAAAGCCACAGCGACGAACTGGCCCGCGCCATCGGCGAGGAAACCGGCAAGCCCCTGTGGGAAGCGGCGACCGAAGTCACCAGCATGGTCAACAAGATCGCGATCTCGGTGCAGAGCTACCGCGAGCGCACCGGCGAGAAGAGCGGCCCCCTGGGCGACGCCACCGCCGTCTTGCGCCACAAGCCCCACGGCGTGGTGGCGGTGTTCGGCCCTTACAACTTCCCCGGCCATTTGCCGAACGGGCACATCGTGCCGGCGCTGCTGGCCGGCAACAGCGTGCTGTTCAAGCCGAGCGAACTGACGCCGAAGGTCGCCGAGCTCACGGTCAAGTGCTGGATCGAAGCCGGCCTGCCGGCCGGTGTGCTGAACCTGCTGCAAGGCGCCCGTGAAACCGGCATCGCCCTGGCGGCCAACCCCGGCATCGACGGCCTGTTCTTCACCGGCTCCAGCCGCACCGGCAATCACCTGCACCAGCAGTTCGCCGGACGCCCGGACAAGATCCTCGCCCTGGAGATGGGCGGCAACAACCCGCTGGTGGTGGATCAGGTCGCCGATCTGGACGCCGCGGTCTACACCATCATCCAGTCGGCGTTCATTTCCGCCGGCCAGCGCTGCACCTGCGCCCGCCGTCTGCTGGTGCCGCAAGGCGCCTGGGGCGACAGCCTGCTGGCGCGCCTGGTGGCGGTGACCTCGACGATCGAGGTCGGCGCGTTCGACCGCCAGCCGGCGCCGTTCATGGGCTCGGTGATTTCCCTGGGCGCGGCCAAGGCCCTGATGGATGCCCAGGCGCATCTGCTGGCCAACGGCGCCGTGTCGCTGCTGGCGATGACCCAGCCGCAGGCGCAGTCGGCATTGTTGACGCCGGGCATCCTCGACGTGACCGCAGTGGCCGAGCGTCCGGACGAAGAACTGTTCGGCCCGCTGCTGCAAGTGATCCGCTACGCCGATTTCGACGCGGCCATCGCCGAGGCCAACGACACGGCCTACGGCCTGGCGGCGGGCTTGCTGTCGGATTCCGAGGCGCGTTACCAGCAGTTCTGGCTGGAAAGCCGTGCCGGCATCGTCAACTGGAACAAGCAGCTGACCGGCGCCGCGAGCAGCGCACCGTTCGGCGGCGTCGGCGCATCGGGCAACCACCGCGCCAGCGCCTACTACGCGGCGGACTACTGCGCCTACCCGGTGGCCTCGCTCGAAACCCCGGATCTGGTGCTGCCGGCGGCCCTGACGCCGGGCGTGAAGATGGCGTGATGCCCATCGCCGGCAGGCCGGCTCCCACGGGATCGATGCAGGGCACATGGGTGCACACACCTGCCGACCTGTGGGAGCGGGCTTGCCCGCGAAGGCCGCGCCGCGGTCTCGACACTTTGTAACCGAAGCCTATAACAACAGATTCTCGTGGAGCCTCGCTGATGAAATCCTGTGAAGTCAATTTTGACGGTCTAGTGGGGCCGACCCACAACTACGGCGGCCTGTCCTACGGCAACGTCGCCTCCCAAAGCAACAGTCAGCAGTCCTCCAATCCCAAGGAAGCCGCGCTGCAGGGCCTGGCGAAGATGAAGGCGCTGATGGATATGGGCTTTGTCCAGGGCGTGCTGGCGCCGCAGGAACGTCCGGACGTGGCTGCCCTGCGCCGTCTGGGCTTCGGCGGCACCGATGCCCAGGTGATCGAGCGCGCCGCCAAAGAAGCGATGCCGCTGCTGGTCGCCAGTTGCTCGGCGTCGAGCATGTGGGTGGCCAACGCCGCCACGGTCAGCCCGAGCGCCGACACCGCCGACGGCCGCGTGCATTTCACCGCCGCCAACCTCAACTGCAAGTACCACCGCAGCATCGAACACCCGACCACCAGCCGCGTGCTGGGGGCGATGTTCGCCGACCAGCAGCACTTCGCCCATCACGCCGCCTTGCCGGCGGTGGCGCAGTTCGGCGACGAAGGCGCGGCCAACCACACCCGTTTCTGCCGTGAATACGGCGAGGCCGGCGTCGAGTTCTTCGTGTTCGGCCGCAGCGCGTTCGACACCCGCTACCCGGCGCCGCAGAAGTACCCGGCGCGCCAGACCCTCGAAGCGTCCCAGGCGGTCGCCCGCCTGCACGGCCTGCGCGACGACGGCGTGGTCTACGCCCAGCAGAACCCGGCGGTGATCGACCAGGGCGTGTTCCACAACGACGTGATCGCGGTGGGCAACGGCGAGGTGCTGTTCTATCACGAGGACGCGTTCCTGGAGACCGAGCAGATGCTGGCCGAGCTGCAGGCCAAGCTCGCCAAGGTCGGCGGCAAGTTCCAGTCGATCTGCGTGCCGCGTTCGGCGGTCACCGTGGATGACGCGGTGCGCTCCTACCTGTTCAACAGTCAGTTGCTGTCGCGCCCTGACGGCTCGATGCTGCTGATCGTGCCGGAAGAGTGCCGCGGCAACGAGCGCGTCTGGAACTACCTGCAAAGCCTGACCGGCTCCGGCGGCCCGGTTCGCGAGGTCAAGGTCTTCGACCTGAAGCAAAGCATGCAGAACGGCGGCGGCCCCGCTTGCCTGAGGCTGCGTGTCGCACTCAACGAAACCGAACTGGCGGCGGTCAATCCAGGGGTTATCATGACGGCACCGTTGTACGGTTCGTTGACCGCATGGGTTGAAAAGCACTACCGCGACCGTCTGACCGAAAACGATCTGGCGGATCCGCAATTGCTGCTTGAATGCCGGACGGCACTGGATGAACTGACGCAAATCCTTAAACTGGGCGCGGTTTATCCATTCCAGATCAATTGATGGCCGGTGCGCCGCTTTCGCGCGGCGCACGGCTTCATCTCCCAAGAGAGCGTAAACATGAGTGATTCCCTGCAGCTGATCCTTGAAGACACCGACGGCACGCAACTGCAAACCTCCTGCACCCGCGTCGCGGTCATGTGGCAAGGCAAGGAGCTGTGGATCCAGCAGGACGGCCGCGGCCAGCTGCTGATCGGCGTCGACGTCGAAGAAGACGACGAAGAGTACGCCAACCTGCTGCTGCGCCCGTTGGCGACTAATCTGGTAAGTCTGCAACTGGAAATGGAACCGGCCGACCTCGGTGGCGAGGAGCATGTGCACGGCCCGGACTGTAACCACGACCACTAAGGAAACCGCTCTATGCTCGCCCTCGGCAAACTGCTTGAACTGACCCTCGCCGGCCGCGAACCGGCGGAGAAGACTCAACTGACTGTCGAAGGCGTGCGCATGCGCTGGTTGAGCGAGGGCGCGCTGGAAGTGCGGCCGCCCGAGGCGCGCGACAACGGCCTGGACCTGCTGCTGTCGGCAGGGATCCACGGCAACGAGACCGCGCCGATCGAATTGCTCGACCGTCTGTTGCATGACATCGCCCGCGGCGACCTGAAGCCGCGCGCACGCATTCTGTTCCTGTTCGGCAACCCGGAAGCGATCCGCAAGGGCGAGCGCTTCATCGAGCAGGACGTCAACCGGCTGTTCAACGGCCGTCACGAACAAAGCAGCGGCTGCGAAGCCCTGCGCGCCTGCGAGCTGGAACGGCTGGCGGCGAGTTTCTTCAGCCTGCCGGGCCGTCAGCGCCTGCACTATGACCTGCACACCGCGATCCGCGGCTCGAAGATCGAGCAGTTCGCCCTGTATCCGTGGAAAGAAGGGCGCCAGCACTCCCGGCGCGAACTGGCCCGGCTGCGGGCGGCGGGCATGGAGGCGGTGCTGCTGCAGAACAAGCCGTCGATCGTGTTCAGCTCGTACACCTACGACAAGCTCGGCGCCGAGTCCTTCACCCTTGAGCTGGGCAAGGCCCGGCCGTTCGGGCAGAACGCCGGGGTCAACGTGTCGCTGCTGGAAAACCGCCTGAAGCAGATCATCGAGGGCAACGAGCCCGAACAGGCGCAAGAAGGGCTGGACGGCCTGCAGCTGTTCAGCGTGGCCCGGGAGATCATCAAGCACAGCGATGCCTTCCGCCTGAACCTGCCGGCGGACATCGAGAACTTTTCGGAACTGGACATGGGTTATGTGCTGGCCGAAGACCTGGCCAATACCCGCTGGATCATCGAAGAGCAGGGCGCCCGGATCATCTTCCCCAACCCCAAGGTCAAGAACGGCCTGCGCGCCGGCATCCTGATCGTGCCGACCACGGACGATCAGCTGGCCTGATCACGCCGCAGGAGCGCTGCTGGGCCCCGCATGGGGCTCTGGCCATTCATTGAATCCGGGGGAACACCGCAAACCCTGTGGGAGCTGGCTTGCCAGCGAATTGGCCAGCCCATCCGACACCGATGGCGGCTGACCCGCCGCCTTCGCCAGCAGGCTGGCTCCCACAGGTTTCGGCGCTTAGACCGCTACGGCACGCGGCTCGCTGCGGCGCAGCGCACGGATCTTCAGCAGCGTGTCGGCGCAGGTCTTCGCCGCTTCCTGACCCTTGTGCACGAAGTGCTCGAAGAAGAACTTCTGGTGCTCTTCGCCGGCATGGAAGTGGTGCGGGGTCAGGGACACCGAGAACACCGGCACTTCGGTTTCCAGCTGAACCTGCATCAGGCCGCTGACGACCGATTGGGCGACGAACTCGTGACGGTAGATCCCGCCGTCCACCACCAGGGCGGCCGCGACGATACCGGCATAACGACCGGTCTTGGCCAGCAGCTTGGCGTGCAGAGGCATTTCGAACGCGCCGCCGACCTCGAAGAAATCGATGTCCGATTCCTGGTAGCCCTGGGCGATCATTTCGGCGACGAAGCCTTTACGGCTCTGGTCGACGATTTCCTTGTGCCAGCAGGCCTGGATGAACGCGACGCGCTCGCCCTGCGGGTGTTTGGCTTTGCTGTCGATAGCGGTGGGTTGCATGTTCTGACTCCTGTTTGTGTGAAAAACAGGGCGATATGAATCGAAAGGGATCAAGGGTACGCGCGCGCAAGCACGCAGACGGCCCTTTGGCGTCAATCCCGTTCTCTCTTCATCCGGACTGTGACCGTCGGCCCCGGAATCGCACCGGGTCTGCTGACCTTGCCGTCGGGCACAACCTGAACCGTGCCTGCCGCCAAGCGCTCGCGGGCTATGCGCGTTGCGCGCAATTACCGCCGGTGGGGAATTGCACCCCGCCCTGAGAACGTTGTGCCGCCCTTTGTCGGGCGGCGCAGCGTTTGTAACACAGTTCCTTTGGCGATGCATTGCGCCTTTGTGATGATTGCCATCGAATTTTTCGCTTCAAGCGGCGACTTTTCCTTGCCCAAGGGTTGATTAATCCGCGCCATGCCCGCAGTAATTCCGATACGAAAAGGGATTTCCCCTGCTGACTTGAGGCCAGGTTCATGAGCGTTATCGATCTTCGCAGCGACACCGTCACCCAACCGTCTCCCGCAATGCTTGAAGCAATGGCCCGTGCGGCCACCGGTGACGATGTGTATGGCGAGGATCCGACGGTCAACCGTCTGGAAACCGAACTGGCAGAACGGCTGGGGTTTGCCGCGGCGCTGTTCGTGCCGACCGGCACCATGAGCAACCTGCTGGGGCTGATGGCCCATTGCGGGCGCGGCGACGAATACATCGTCGGCCAGCAGGCGCACACCTACAAGTACGAGGGCGGCGGCGCGGCGGTGCTCGGCTCGATCCAGCCGCAGCCGCTGGAGGTGCAGGCCGACGGCTCGCTGGATCTGGAGCAGGTGGCCGCCGCGATCAAGCCCGATGACTTCCACTTCGCCCGCACGCGCCTGCTGGCGCTGGAAAACACCATGCAAGGCAAGGTGTTGCCGCTGGAGTACCTGGCACGGGCCCGAAGCTTCACCCAGGAACACGGCCTGGCCCTGCACCTGGACGGCGCGCGCCTGTACAACGCGGCGGTCAAGCTGGGCGTCGATGCCCGTGAGATCACCCGGCATTTCGATTCGGTCTCGGTGTGCCTGTCCAAGGGCCTCGGTGCGCCGGTCGGTTCGGTGCTGTGCGGCTCGGCCGAGCTGATCGGCAAGGCCCGCCGGTTGCGCAAGATGGTCGGCGGCGGCATGCGCCAGGCCGGTCTGCTGGCGGCGGCGGGGCTGTACGCGCTGGAGCACAACGTCGCGCGCCTGGCGGACGACCACGCCAACGCCGAGCTGCTGGCCGACGGGCTGCGTAACGCCGGGTTTTCCGTCGAGCCGGTGCAGACCAACATGGTCTACGTGCAGA
>NZ_JBIVHR010000089.1:0-14929 GCF_044749305.1 Pseudomonas sp. NPDC089534
CCTTAGCGTAAGGTCGGGCCAACGTGGTCAGTTCTGCCATGATCGCCCTCGCTTAGATTTCAGCAGCCAGTTGGTTAACCAGCTCTGCGTGCGCGTTTTGATCGATTGACTTGCCCAGGATCTTCGAAGCGCCGCCAACGGCCAGGCTACCCACTTGGGCACGCAGCGCGTCTTTGACACTGTTCAGTTCCTGTTCGATCTCGGCCTGAGCCTGAGCCTTCACGCGGTCAGCTTCGACGCGAGCCTGTTCACGGGCTTCGTCAACGATCTGGTTACCGCGCTTCTTGGCTTGCTCGATGATTTCAGCTGCCTGGGCTTTCGCTTCGCGCAGTTGCTGACCCGCTTTCTCTTGGGCCAACTCCAGGTCGCGAGCTGCACGGCTGGCAGCGTCCAGACCATCAGCGATCTTCTTTTGACGTTCGTGCAGAGCCGCGATGACCGGAGGCCATACGAACTTCATGCAAAACAGTACAAAAATCAGGAACGCAACGGACTGGCCAATCAGGGTCGCATTAATGTTCACGCCAACACCTCGCAGTTACGTTGTCCATCACACCAAATTACCCGGAAGATCCGAGTAATCAGCCAGCGATCTGACCAACGAACGGGTTCGCAAAGGTGAAGAACAGAGCGATACCAACACCGATCATGGTTACGGCGTCGAGCAGACCGGCAACGATGAACATCTTCACTTGCAGCATTGGAACCATTTCCGGCTGACGCGCAGCGCCTTCCAGGAACTTGCCGCCCAGCAGGCCGAAACCAATTGCGGTACCCAGTGCGCCCAGGCCGATCAACAGTGCAACAGCGATAGCGGTTAGACCAACTACAGTTTCCATCTTTCCTCCCGACTTTTACGTCGTATGGTTTAGGTTTTTTAGATTAAAGCGGTAAAACAAATCGTTTCAGAGGCCCCGTCAGGAGCCCCCTCCCGTTTGACCGGGAGGGACATCAGGCCAGCCGAAGCTGCCCTTAATGGTTTTCTTCGTGCGCCATCGACAGGTAGACGATGGTCAGCATCATGAAGATGAACGCCTGCAGGGTGATGATCAGGATGTGGAACACAGCCCACGCCCACTGCAGCGCAACGCCCAGGCCGCTCAGCCACAGCAGGCCGGAGCCGAACATCACGGCGATCAGGATGAACACCAGCTCGCCGGCATACATGTTGCCGAACAGACGCAGTGCCAGAGAGATCGGTTTGGCGATCAGGGTCACGAACTCCAGCAGGAAGTTCACCGGGATCAGGAGCGCCTGAACCAGGATGTTCTTGCTGCCGAACGGGTGCAGGGTCAGCTCGCCGATGAAGCCGCCGATGCCCTTGACCTTGATGCTGTAGAAGATGATCAGTGCGAAAACCGAGAACGCCATGCCCAGGGTCGCGTTCGGGTCGGTGGTCGACACGGCGCGGAACGGGATGTGGTGGTCACCGGAGATCAGGATGGCCAGCTGAGGGATCCAGTCGACCGGTACCAGGTCGACGGCGTTCATCAGGAACACCCAGACGAAGATGGTCAGCGCCAGCGGTGCGATCACCGGGCTGCGGCCGTGGAAGCTGTCCTTCACGCTGCCGTCGACGAACTCGACCAGGACTTCGACGAAGTTCTGCAGCGCGCCAGGCTGACCGGAGGTCGCCTTCTTGGCCGCCATGCGGAACAGGAATACGAAGATCAGGCCCAGGGCAACCGACCAGCCGAGGGTATCGACGTGGAAAGCCCAGAAACCCATTTCCTTGGCTTCTGCCGCGGTGTGGGCAAAGCCCCAGCCGCCGTTGGGTAGCTGACCGAAGGTCAGGTTCTGCAAGTGGTGCTGGATATAGCCCGAAGCCGTTGTTTCTGCCTTGGTTGCCTCAAACGCCCTAAGGTCTCGAAAGTCTTGTTCTCATCAGCAGGGGAGCGAACCAGCTGACCGACTGGGTCAGCACGAACGCGCCGAACACAGCGATCGGCGCCAATGGCTTCACACCTGCAAACACCAGTGCAAACAGCACTGCCGTCAAAATCAGTTTGCCTGCCTCGCCGGCGTAAAAGGACCGGACGATGGACTGGGCTGCTCGGGCGCCGGAAAACCGAAATGCCTTGTGAGCGAAATAAACATTGGGCAGCAAGGCTATCAGGCCTCCGCAAAGACCCGAGTATCCGGCAACGACTCCGCGCCATTGCCAAAGCGCCAAAGCGGCGATCAGCAGAATGACCAACTGAGCCATCAGCACCGGAAAAACCGCCAGGCGATGGAAAGGCAAGCGGTTTGGCGTGCGGGTTTCCATCACTGTTGCTCTCCAATGGTCGGCTGCCGAAATTCAATAACTTGGCATAATTTGTGCCGACAAAATGCGCGCAGAGTATAGGGGCGGTTCTGCCCCTATTCAACTGTCAGGTAGTGATTTCCGACTGCGCGCTACAAGAGGAATTGTTTCAGCGGATGTGTGCAAGCACACCCTGAAGCTCGTCGAGCGAGTTGTAACCGATCACCAGTTGCCCCTTGCCCTTCTTGCCGTGGCGGATCTGCACCGCAGAGCCTAGGCGCTCGGCCAGACGCTGTTCGAGGCGGGCGATATCCGGGTCCGGTTTGGCCGGCTCCGCAGGCTGCGGTTTGCCGCTCAGCCATTGCCGAACCAGTGCCTCGGTTTGGCGCACGGTGAGGCCGCGTGCGACAACATGTCGCGCCCCTTCGACCTGCTGATTGTCCGGCAGACCGAGCAAGGCACGGGCGTGCCCCATTTCCAGGTCGCCGTGGGACAGCATGGTCTTGATCACTTCGGGCAAGGCGATGAGCCGCAGCAGGTTGGCCACCGTGACGCGGGACTTGCCCACAGCCTCGGCGACCTGTTGTTGGGTCAGCTGGAATTCCTGCTGCAGGCGCTGCAGGGCGAGCGCTTCCTCGATCGGGTTCAGGTCTTCGCGCTGGATGTTCTCGATCAGCGCGATGGCGATGGCCGTTTCGTCCGGCACATCGCGCACCATCGCCGGGATGGTTTCCTGCCCGGCCTGCTGGCTGGCGCGCCAGCGGCGCTCGCCGGCGATGATTTCGAAGCGGCCGCTGCCGATGGGGCGCACCACGATCGGCTGCATCACGCCCTGGGCCTTGATCGATTGCGCCAGCTCTTCGAGCGCTTGGGGATCCATGTCCCGGCGCGGCTGGTACTTGCCGCGCTGGAGCAGGTCCAGCGGCAGGTGCTGCAGTTCGCGCAGGTCGGCCTGCGCCGCCTGCTCTTCCAGTGCGCTGACGCTCGGACCGCTCAGCAGTGCATCCAGTCCACGTCCGAGACCTCGTTTCTTGACGGCCATGGGGATTCCTTAAGTTGGCTGGGCGGCGGCGATGCGTGAATTCTTGCGCTGGCGGCGAACCATCTCGCCGGCCAGGGCCAGGTAGGCCAGCGCACCGCGCGATTGCTTGTCGTAGGCCAGGGCCGGCATGCCGTAGCTCGGCGCTTCGGCCAGGCGCACGTTGCGCGGGATCACCGTGTCGTACAGCTGATCGCCGAAATGCTCCTTGAGCTGCGCGGAGACGTCGTTCATCAGGCTCAGGCGCGGGTCGAACATGGTGCGCAGCAGGCCCTCGATCTTGAGGTTCGGGTTCAGCAGTTCGGCGATGCGCTTGATGTTATCCACAAGGTCGCTCAACCCTTCGAGCGCGTAATACTCGCACTGCATGGGGATGATCACGCCGTCGGCGGCCACCAGCGCGTTGAGCGTCAGCATCGACAGCGACGGCGGGCAGTCGATCAGAATGTAGTCGTAGTTTTCGCGGATGGGCGCCAAGGCGCTGCGCAGACGGCTTTCCTTCATCTGCATTTCCAGAAGAACCACTTCCGCCGCGGTCAGGTCGCGGTTGGCCGGCAGCAACTGATAACCGCCGTGCTCGGAAAAGTGCATGGCCTGGGCCAGGTCGCATTCGCCGATCAGCAGGTCGTAGACCGAGTTTTCCAGGCCATGTTTATCCACACCGCTGCCCATGGTGGCGTTGCCCTGTGGATCGAGATCGATCAGCAGCACCCGGCGCTTGGTCGCGACCAGGGATGCTGCGAGGTTGATGCAGGTGGTGGTCTTGCCCACACCACCCTTCTGGTTCGCTATCGCGAATACCTTAGCCATTCTTGCTTGTGTTCCCAATCATGCCGTGCGGCGCAGTATCAGCAGATGGCGTTGGCCTTGGCAACCGGGTACGGCCAGGGCGTGTTCGCTATCGAGTTTGAAGTCTGCCGGCAATGCTACCAGCTCATCGGCCGGATGGACGCCCTTCATTGCCAGCCAGCGTGTGTCGGCGTCGCCGAGGTGACGGGTCCAGTTGGTGAAGTTCTCCATGCTGCTGAACGCCCGGGAGATGATCCCGTTGAACGGCTGCGCAGGCTGGAAGGCTTCGACGCGACTGTGGATAACTTGCAGGTTATCCAACTTGAGCTCGAGTTTGACCTGGGTCAGGAAGCGGGTCTTCTTGCCGTTGGCGTCCAGGCACGTCACTTGCGCGTCCGGATACAGGATCGACAACGGGACTCCTGGCATGCCGCCGCCGCTGCCCACGTCCAGCCAGCGGCCGTTTTCGATGAACGGCATCACGCTCAGGCTGTCGAGCAGGTGACGCGAAACCATCTCGTCCGGATCGCGCACGGCGGTCAGGTTGTAGGCCTGGTTCCATTTGATCAACAGGGCCAGGTAACCCAGCAACTGCTCGTGCTGGGTTTCGCTGAGGTTGACACCGAGCGCACGGGCTCCTGTGGATAACTCTTCGGCGTGTTGCGAAGTGACCTTAGAACTCAAGCGCTTTGCTCCAACTGACGGCCCGCGCCGCGTTTTTTCAAATGAATCATCAACAGGGAAATCGCCGCCGGGGTGACGCCCGGAATCCGCGACGCCTGGCCCAGGGTCTCAGGGCGGGTCGCGCCGAGCTTGCCCTGGATCTCCTTGGAGAGCCCGGAAATGCTCGCGTAATCGATATCCACAGGCAGTTTCGTGTCTTCGCTGGCACGCAGGCGGGCGATTTCGTCCTGCTGCCGGTCGATGTAACCGGCGTACTTGGTCTTGATCTCGACCTGTTCGGCGACCTGCGGATCTTCCGCGCCTTGCCCGGTCACTTCGACCAGACCAGCGTAGTCGATTTCCGGACGGCTCAAGAGATTGAGCAGGTTGTATTCGTGGGTCAGCGGCGTGCCGAACTTTTCGGCGATGGCATCGCCCTGCGGCGTGCCCGGACGCACCCAGGTGCTTTTCAGCCGCTGCTCTTCCAGCTCGATGCCTTCGCGTTTCTTGCAGAACGCCGCCCAGCGCGCGTCATCGACCAGGCCCAGCTCCCGGCCTTTTTCGGTCAGGCGCAGGTCGGCGTTGTCTTCGCGCAGGATCAGGCGGTACTCGGCACGGGAAGTGAACATGCGGTACGGCTCTTGGGTGCCGAGGGTGATCAGGTCGTCGACCAGCACACCGATGTACGCCTCGTCGCGGCGCGGGCACCAGGCTTCTTTGCCCTTGGCCCGCAGCGCGGCGTTGGCCCCGGCCAGCAGGCCTTGGGCGCCGGCCTCTTCGTAGCCGGTGGTGCCGTTGATCTGGCCGGCGAAGAACAGGCCGCCGATGACCTTGGTCTCCAGGCTGTACTTCAGGTCGCGCGGGTCGAAGTAGTCGTACTCGATCGCGTAACCCGGGCGCACGATGTGCGCGTTCTCCATGCCGCGGATCGATTGCACGATCTGCAGCTGCACGTCGAACGGCAGGCTTGTGGATATCCCGTTCGGGTACAGCTCATGGGTGGTCAGGCCTTCGGGTTCGATGAACACCTGATGGCTTTCCTTGTCCGCGAAACGGTGGATCTTGTCTTCGATCGACGGGCAGTAGCGCGGGCCGATGCCTTCGATTTCACCGGCATCGGAGTACATCGGCGAGCGGTCGAGGTTCGCCGCGATGATTTCATGGGTGCGGGCATTGGTGTGGGTGATCCAGCAGCTGACCTGCCGCGGATGCTGTTCCTTGTTGCCGAGGAACGACATGACCGGAATCGGCGTATCGCCCGGTTGCTCGGTCATCACCGAGAAATCCACAGACCGGCCGTCGATGCGCGGCGGCGTACCGGTCTTCAGGCGGCCGACGCGCAGCGGCAGCTCACGCAGGCGACGGGCCAGGGCGATCGAGGGCGGATCGCCGGCGCGGCCGCCGGAATAGTTCTGCAGACCGATGTGGATAAGTCCGCCGAGGAACGTGCCGGTGGTCAGCACCACGGAATCGGCGAAGAAACGCAGGCCCATCTGGGTGACGACGCCACGCACTTGTTCCTGCTCGACGATCAGGTCGTCGGCGGCCTGTTGGAATATCCACAGGTTGGGCTGGTTTTCCAGGATCTCGCGGACAGCGGCCTTGTACAGGATCCGGTCGGCTTGCGCGCGGGTCGCCCGCACCGCCGGGCCTTTGCGGCTGTTCAATACGCGGAACTGAATGCCGCCCAGGTCGGTGGCCATGGCCATCGCGCCGCCCAGGGCGTCGATTTCCTTGACCAGATGGCTCTTGCCGATGCCGCCGATGGCCGGGTTGCAGCTCATGGCACCGAGGGTTTCCACGTTGTGCGTCAGCAACAGGGTCTTTGCCCCCATGCGCGCTGACGCCAGTGCTGCCTCGGTACCGGCATGACCGCCGCCGATGACGATCACTTCAAAACGGGAAGGGAAATCCACCACGCACCTCGTGCCTGCTTAAGTAGGTATTTAAGGAAAAATTCGATCTCAGGTTTCTGGACCTGGTCGGCAAGTATAGGGACTTCGCCTTTCCTAAAGAACCCTTTGCACAAAATTTAACCAGCTGTGGAGAAATCGCGGACAAAAAAATTAAAAAGGAAAGAAATGTATAAAACCTTGTTTTTATGTTTATTCTTAGGCCCCGCCCTATCTGTGGATAACAGGCTACAGGCCTTTATTTTCAATCTGTACAGAGATTCATAACTCTGTGCCCATGTGCCACGGAGCCATTGGGATAACCGCCTTAAGCCTGTGGATGAAAGGGGCCGTTATCCACAGATGCGGTTATATCCAGTTTTGAGGCCCTGTTATCAACTGACCTCATCGGCAGTTATTCACAGGGCTTGATCCACAGAAATCAGACGAACGAGAACGCTTCGGGCACGGAAAATCCGTCCGGACAGAACGTGCCTGGCCAGCATTTGAGAGAGGAAGGATTCGGAGAAAGGACAGACAGGCCTTGAACGGGCCTGTCTGTGGGGAACAGCGGAGATTACTTGCCGATGCAGAAGCTGGAGAAGATCCGTCCCAGCAGGTCGTCCGAACTGAACGCGCCGGTGATTTCCCCCAGGGATTGCTGGGCCTGGCGCAGGTCTTCGGCCAGCAGTTCACCGGCGCCGGCGAGGGTCAGCTGCGCGCGGCCGTGCTCCAGCGCCGCACTGGCGTGACGCAGGGCTTCCAGGTGCCGGCGGCGGGCGCTGAAGCTGCTTTCCGCCGTCTGTTCGTAGCCCATGCAGGCCTTGAGGTGCTCGCGCAACAGTTCAAGTCCCTCGCCCGCCGACTTCGCGCTGAGGCTGATCGTGACATGGCCATCGTCGCTGACTTCCAGGGCGATCGCCTCGCCCGTCAGGTCTGCCTTGTTGCGGATCAGGGTGACACGGGCCGGATCCGGCTTCGTTTCCAGGAACTCCGGCCACAGGGCGAACGGGTCGGCGGCTTCCGGCGCGGTGGCGTCGACCACCAGCAGCACCCGGTCCGCTTCGTTGATGGCTTTGAGGGCGCGTTCGACGCCGATCTTTTCCACATGGTCGTCGGTGTCGCGCAGGCCGGCGGTGTCCACCACGTGCAGCGGCATGCCGTCGATGTGGATATGTTCGCGCAGGATGTCCCGGGTCGTGCCGGCGATTTCGGTCACGATCGCTGCTTCCCGGCCGGCCAGCGCGTTGAGCAGGCTGGATTTGCCGGCGTTCGGCCGGCCGGCGATCACGACCGTCATGCCGTCGCGCAACAATGCGCCCTGCCCGGCTTCACGCAGCACGGTGGACAAGTCGTCACGCACCTTGTCGAGCATGCTCAGCACATGGCCATCGGCGAGGAAGTCGATCTCTTCCTCGGGGAAGTCGATGGCGGCTTCCACATAAATGCGCAGGCCGATCAGCTGTTCGGTGAGTTCATGCACACGCTGGGAGAACGCCCCCTGCAGAGAGCGCAGCGCATTGCGTGCAGCCTGCGCGGAACTGGCCTCGATCAGGTCCGCGATGGCTTCGGCCTGCGCCAGGTCGAGCTTGTCGTTGAGGAACGCGCGTTCGCTGAACTCGCCGGGACGGGCCAAGCGGCAGCCCAGATCCAGGCAACGTTTGAGCAGCATGTCCAGCACGATCGGGCCGCCGTGGCCCTGCAGTTCCAGCACGTCTTCGCCGGTGAAGGAGTTGGGCCCCGGGAAATACAGCGCCAGCCCTTCGTCCAGCACCTCTTGGCCGGCGCTGAAGAACGG
The DNA here is from genome assembly GCF_044749305.1 of Pseudomonas sp. NPDC089534. NCBI lineage: Bacteria > Pseudomonadati > Pseudomonadota > Gammaproteobacteria > Pseudomonadales > Pseudomonadaceae > Pseudomonas > Pseudomonas sp. NPDC089534. The sequence continues at coordinate 8,427 of NZ_JBIVHR010000089.1, forward strand.
GCCGTAGTGGGCGAACCGGGGTTTCAGTTCGCGGCCGCTGATGGCTTTCGCCGCGGCACCGGCCAGAGGGCCGGAAATGCGGACGATGCCCACACCGCCGCGACCCTGGGCGGTGGCGACGGCGGCGATGGTTTCACGGGGTGCGCTCATAAACCGGTATCCAGACAAAAGTGGCAGATAGCAAAACGCCCCACTAGGGGGCGTTTTGAGTGGTTATCCACAGAGTAAGTTACGCCTCGGCTTTTTTCGTCGCCGATTCGATCTTACGCGTGATGTACCACTGTTGGGCAATCGACAGGCAGTTGTTCACAACCCAGTACAGCACCAGACCGGCCGGGAACCACAGGAAGAAGAAGGTGAAGATGATCGGCATCATTTTCATCACCTTGGCCTGCATCGGATCCGGCGGCGTCGGGTTCAGCTTCTGCTGGATGAACATGGTGGCGCCCATGATGATCGGCAGGATGAAGAACGGATCCTTGATCGACAGGTCGGTGATCCACAGCATGAACGGCGCCTGGCGCATTTCCACGCTTTCGAGCAGAACCCAGTACAGCGAGAGGAAGACCGGCATCTGCACCAGGATCGGCAGGCAGCCGCCCAGCGGGTTGATCTTCTCTTTCTTGTACAGCTCCATCATGGCCTGCGACATCTTCTGCCGGTCGTCGCCATGCTGTTCCTTCAGTGCAGCCAGTTTCGGTGCCACGGCGCGCATGCGGGCCATGGACTTGTAGCTGGCGGCCGACAGCGGGAAGAACAGACCCTTGATCAGCATGGTCAGGAAGATGATCGACCAGCCCCAGTTGCCGACGATGCTGTGGATATGTTGCAGCAGCCAGAAGATCGGTTGGGCGATGAACCACAGGATGCCGTAGTCGACGGTCAGTTCCAGGCCTGGGGACAACTCTTTCAGGACGGCCTGGCTCTTTGGACCGGCGTACAGCACGGCGCTGGTTTCGACCTTGGCACCCGGTGCAGCGGTCAACGTGGAGCCGGTGTAACCGATGATGTAGTTGCCTTTGCTGTCCTTGCGGGTCTGGACGATGTTGCTTTCGCCCTTAGGAGCCACCCACGCGGTCACGAAGTAGTGCTGCAGCCAGGCGACCCAACCACCGTTGACGGTTTCCTTGAGCTGACCCTTGTCCATGTCCTTCATGGACACTTTCTTGTACGGCTCGGAACTTGTCCACAGGGCGGCGCCCAGGTAGGTCGCGGTGCCGGTGGCGGTTGTGGACGAAGGATCGGCGCTGGCGTCACGCTTGAGCTGGGCGAACATCGCGCCAGTCCACGGTTGTGCGCTCTGGTTGTCGATCAGGTAGGAAACGGTCACGTCGTACAGGCCGCGTTTCAGGGTGAAACGCTTGATGTAGTTGACGCCGTCCTTGCTGAACTTCAGGTCGACGACCAGTTGGTCCTGACCGTCGGCCAGTTGATAAGTCTTCTTCTCCGACGCGTACAGCGGACGACCGGCCGGGTTCGCGTCCGGGCCGTTGGTGCCGATCAGGCCGCTCTGGGCCAGATAGATGCGCTCGCCGCCGTTGTCGAACAGCTGGAACGGAACGTCCGGACGGTCCTGACGACGTGGATACAGCGGCAAGGTCAGTTGAGCGACGTCACCGCCCTGTGGATCGATCGCCAGATCGAGCACATCGGTCTTGATCTGGATCAGATCCTTGCTGACGGCGACCGGCGCTTCGGCGGGAGCGTTGCTGTCGCTCGCGGCGTGCGGAATGTCGTCGTTGGCGGAGGCGTTATTGCCGGTTGTGGTGTCCGGCAAGCCAGAAGAAGTCGTGCTGGAGGCAACATTCTGAGTCGGCAGGGCAGTTTGACCGTAGTCCTGGTTCCATTTAAGGACCATGACGTAGGACACGATTGCCAGGGCGACGATCAGGACCGTGCGTTTGATATCCATGATTACTCGGCCATCGAAGAAGAACGGGAGGTAGGGACAGGTGTAACCGGGTCATAACCACCGGGATTCCACGGATGACAGCGACCTAAACGACGAAAGGTCAGCCAGCCACCGCGCAGAAGGCCATTATTTTCGATGGCTTCATACGCGTAGCAAGAACAGCTGGGGTAAAAACGACAGTGACTGGCCATCAGCGGACTAATGGCATAGCGATAGAACTGGATCGGAACGAGGGCCAGTTTACGCATCTGGACTGTCAGCCCCTACAGTTTCGGTTTTGACCGGAGATGCCGGCTTGTTGCGTACCAGGCGTTTCCAGAGCTTGCCGAAATGTTGGATCAATTCGGGGTTTTCCACATCGCCCAAACCTTTTCGCGCGACGATGACGATATCCCAGCCGACCAGTGAATCCTGGTTCAGACGGAACGATTCGCGCATCAGGCGTTTGAGGCGATTGCGCTCGACGGAGAGCTTTACGCTCTTTTTCCCGATGACCAGCCCGAGCCGGGGGTGATCGAGATCGTTGTTGCGCGCAAGGAGCAGGAGATTCTTCCCCGGAACCTTGCCGGTAGGGGAGTCAAAGACTGCCTTGAAGTGCCGGGGTGTAAGCAGACGCTTTTCCCGACTGAAGTCCTGACTCACCTCCAGTACCGGGATATCAAACGGTCAGACGCGCACGGCCTTTGGCGCGACGACGCGACAGGACGGCACGACCGTTCTTGGTGGCCATGCGAGCACGGAAACCGTGGGTACGAGCGCGTTTGATAGTGCTTGGTTGGAAAGTACGTTTCATGTCGTGTTACCTGGTTCGTCCACAACGGCCGGAATGGCCCCTGTTTTAAGAGACCGGGGATTCTAGAGAAAGCAAGCCCTCAGGTCAATTTCCAACCAACGTTTCCTTATAGACAGATCGTCCTCGGCTTTCTGGCTTGGAAACCCGATGGCAAACATAAAAATAAAGAAGCGAAGAATTTAAAGCTTTTCTGTAAAGCTTGTTAAAGCTAGTGTGGCACCCTTCTGTGGATAACTTCATCGGGGCCATATTTCATCTGGTGTACAGAGAATGACAACTACGCTGGAAAACCGTGTTCAGCCTGTGTCGCGAGGTCGGAAAACCTGTGTGTGCAATGGGACGTTATCCACAGGCAGGTTATCCACGCGTTTTTGCCCCCAGTTGTCCAGTGGGCTCATCGGCGGTTATCCACAGAGCTTGCCTGAGTGCCGTCGGTCGCCTTTTTTCCCGTTAAGGCATTGATAAATCATCTCCGGCGGCTCACCTGCATGTGGATAAGTGGGCGGCTGGCCGCTACAATGGCCGCTTGTTTTTGCCTCACCGGCTTTCAACTTAGGGGATCTCCGTGTCAGTGGAACTTTGGCAGCAGTGCGTGGAGCTTTTGCGCGAAGAGCTGCCTGCCCAACAATTCAACACCTGGATCCGTCCACTACAGGTCGAAGCCGAAGGCGACGAGTTGCGCGTCTATGCGCCGAACCGTTTTGTTCTGGACTGGGTCAACGAAAAGTACCTGGGACGCGTCCTCGAGCTGCTGGATGAACACGGCAACGGCATGGCGCCAGCGCTTTCCTTATTAATAGGCAGCAAGCGCAGTTCGGCACCCCGCGCCGCGCCCAATGCCCCGCTGGCGGCAGCCGTGGCCCAGGCGCAGGTCGCTGCGGCGCCTGTCAGCGCGCCGATCCCGACTCCGGCGGCAGCGCCGGCCAAGCGTGCCGCGCAGAAGACCGAAGAGGTCAGCGAAGAGCCGTCGCGGGACAGTTTCGACCCGATGGCCGGCGCCGCCTCGCAACAGGCCCCGGTTCGCGCCGAGCAGCGCACCGTGCAGGTCGAAGGCGCGCTCAAGCACACCAGCTATCTGAACCGCACCTTCACCTTCGAGAATTTCGTCGAAGGCAAATCCAACCAGCTCGCCCGTGCGGCAGCCTGGCAGGTGGCGGACAACCCGAAGCACGGCTACAACCCGCTGTTCCTTTATGGCGGCGTCGGCCTGGGTAAGACTCACTTGATGCACGCGGTGGGCAACCACCTGTTGAAGAAGAACCCGAATGCGAAGGTCGTGTACCTGCATTCCGAGCGTTTCGTGGCCGACATGGTCAAGGCGCTGCAACTGAACGCGATCAACGAGTTCAAGCGGTTCTACCGTTCGGTGGATGCCCTGCTGATCGACGACATCCAGTTCTTCGCCCGCAAGGAACGCTCCCAGGAAGAGTTTTTCCACACCTTCAACGCCCTGCTTGAAGGTGGCCAGCAGGTGATCCTCACCAGCGACCGCTATCCGAAGGAGATCGAAGGCCTCGAAGAGCGCCTCAAATCCCGTTTCGGCTGGGGCCTGACCGTGGCCGTCGAGCCGCCGGAGCTGGAGACCCGCGTGGCGATCCTGATGAAGAAGGCCGACCAGGCCAAGGTCGAGCTGCCGCACGATGCGGCGTTCTTCATCGCCCAGCGCATCCGCTCCAACGTCCGTGAGCTGGAAGGCGCGCTCAAGCGCGTGATCGCCCACTCGCACTTCATGGGCCGCGAGATCACCATCGAGCTGATCCGCGAATCCCTGAAAGACCTGTTGGCGCTGCAGGACAAGCTGGTCTCTGTGGATAACATTCAGCGCACCGTCGCCGAGTACTACAAGATTAAGATCTCCGATCTGCTGTCCAAGCGCCGTTCGCGCTCGGTGGCGCGCCCGCGTCAGGTCGCCATGGCGTTGTCCAAGGAACTGACCAACCACAGCCTGCCGGAAATCGGCGATGTGTTCGGCGGCCGCGACCACACCACCGTTCTGCACGCCTGCCGCAAGATCAACGAACTTAAGGAATCCGACGCGGACATCCGCGAGGACTACAAGAACCTGCTGCGTACACTGACCACTTGATGAACGCCAGCGCAGCTTATTGAGGCAAGGGACTAGACCATGCATTTCACCATTCAACGCGAAGCCCTGTTGAAACCCCTGCAACTGGTCGCAGGTGTCGTCGAGCGCCGACAGACCTTGCCGGTGCTGTCCAACGTGCTGCTGGTCGTCGACGGCCAGCAGCTGTCGCTGACCGGTACGGACCTGGAGGTCGAGCTGGTCGGCCGCGTGCAGCTCGAAGAGCCTGCGGAAACCGGTTCCATCACCGTGCCTGCGCGCAAGCTGATGGACATCTGCAAGAGCCTGCCGAACGACGCGCTGATCGACATCAAGGTCGACGAGCAGAAACTGGTGGTGAAGGCCGGCCGCAGCCGCTTCACCCTGTCGACCCTGCCGGCCAACGATTTCCCGACCGTGGAAGAAGGCCCGGGCTCGCTGACCACCAGCCTTGAGCAAAGCAAGCTGCGTCGCCTGATCGAACGCACCAGCTTCGCCATGGCCCAGCAGGACGTGCGCTACTACCTCAACGGCATGCTGCTGGAAGTGTCCACCGGCGTGATCCGTGCGGTGGCCACCGACGGTCACCGTCTGGCGATGTGCTCGATGCAGGCCGACATCGGCCAGCAGGACCGCCACCAGGTGATCGTGCCGCGCAAGGGCATCCTGGAACTGGCGCGCCTGCTCACCGAACCGGACGGCAACGTCAGCATCGTATTGGGCCAGCACCACATCCGCGCGACCACCGGTGAATTCACCTTCACCTCGAAACTGGTGGACGGCAAGTTCCCTGACTACGAGCGCGTCCTGCCCAAGGGCGGCGACAAGCTGGTGCTGGGCGACCGCCAGGCCCTGCGTGAAGCTTTCAGCCGCACCGCGATCCTGTCCAACGAAAAGTACCGCGGCATCCGTCTGCAACTGGCCAGCGGCCAGCTGAAGATCCAGGCCAACAACCCGGAGCAGGAAGAGGCGGAAGAAGAAGTAGGCGTGGAATACAACGGCAGCTCGCTGGAAATCGGCTTCAACGTCAGCTACCTGCTGGACGTGCTGGGCGTGATGACCACCGAGCAGGTTCGCCTGATCCTGTCCGACTCCAACAGCAGTGCGCTGGTGCAGGAATCCGACAACGACGACTCGGCTTACGTTGTCATGCCGATGCGTCTGTAATCAGCAGAAGCTAGATGTCGCTAAGTCGCGTCTCGGTCACCGCGGTGCGCAATCTGCACCCGGTGACCTTCTCCCCCTCTCCCCGCATCAACATCCTTTACGGCGCCAACGGCAGCGGCAAAACCAGTGTCCTGGAAGCCATTCACCTGCTGGGGCTAGCCCGTTCGTTCCGCAGCACGCGTCTGTTGCCGGTCATTCAGCATGAGCAGCTCAGCTGTACCGTGTTCGGTCAGGTCGAGCTGGCCGAAGGCGGACACAGTGCGCTGGGGATTTCCCGTGACCGCCAGGGCGAGTTCCAGATCCGCATCGACGGGCAGAACGCGCGCAGCGCTGCGCAGTTGGCGGAAATGCTACCGTTGCAGTTGATCAACCCGGACAGCTTCCGTCTGCTCGAAGGCGCGCCGAAGATCCGCCGGCAGTTTCTGGACTGGGGCGTGTTCCACGTCGAGCCCAGGTTCATGGCCACCTGGCAGCGTTTGCAGAAGGCCTTGCGCCAGAGAAACTCCTGGCTGCGGCATGGTACACTTGACGCCGTTTCGCAAGCGGTTTGGGACAGGGAACTGTGCCAG
>NZ_JBIVHR010000089.1:14937-24590 GCF_044749305.1 Pseudomonas sp. NPDC089534
CTGGCACAGTTCCCTGTCCCAAACCGCTTGCGAAACGGCGTCAAGTGTACCAGGCCAGCGCTGAAATCGATGAATACCGCCGCGCTTACATCAAAGCCTTGAAACCAGTCTTTGAACAGACCTTGAGCGAACTGGTTGAGCTCGAGGGTTTGACGCTCAGCTATTACCGGGGCTGGGACAAGGACCGGGAACTGAGTGCCGTGCTCGCCGGATCCCTGCAACGGGACCAGCAGATGGGGCATACCCAGGCCGGGCCGCAACGCGCTGACCTGCGTCTTCGATTGGGCGCGCACAATGCCGCGGACATCTTGTCCCGGGGCCAGCAGAAGCTGGTGGTCTGTGCCTTGCGGATTGCCCAGGGGCACCTGGTGAGCCAGGCCAGGCGCGGGCAGTGTATTTATCTGGTGGATGACTTGCCGTCCGAGCTGGACGAGCAGCACCGCCGCGCGCTGTGCCGCTTGCTGGAAGACTTACGCTGCCAGGTCTTTATCACCTGTGTAGACCACGAATTTTTGAGGGAAGGCTGGCAGACGGAAACGCCAGTCGCCCTGTTCCACGTGGAACAGGGCCGTATCACCCAGACCCACGACCATCGGGAGTGAAGGCATTGAGCGAAGAAAATACGTACGACTCATCGAGCATTAAAGTGCTGAAAGGCCTGGATGCCGTGCGCAAACGTCCCGGTATGTACATTGGTGACACCGACGATGGCAGCGGTCTGCACCACATGGTGTTCGAGGTGGTCGACAACTCGATCGACGAAGCCCTCGCCGGCCATTGCGACGATATCGCCGTGATCATCCACCCGGATGAGTCCATCACCGTGCGCGACAACGGTCGCGGCATCCCGGTCGATGTGCACAAGGAGGAAGGCGTTTCCGCCGCGGAGGTCATCATGACCGTCCTTCACGCCGGCGGTAAGTTCGACGACAACTCCTACAAGGTCTCCGGCGGTCTGCACGGCGTAGGCGTGTCGGTGGTGAACGCCCTGTCCGAAGAGCTGGTGCTGACCGTTCGCCGCAGCGGCAAGATCTGGGAGCAGACCTACGTGCACGGTGTGCCTCAGGCGCCGATGGCGATCGTGGGCGACAGCGAGACCACCGGTACCCAGATCCACTTCAAGGCTTCCAAGGAAACCTTCAAGAACATCCACTTCAGCTGGGACATCCTGGCCAAGCGCATTCGTGAGCTGTCGTTCCTCAACTCCGGCGTCGGCATCGTCCTCAAGGACGAACGCACCGGCAAAGAGGAGCTGTTCAAGTACGAAGGCGGCCTGCGCGCATTCGTTGAATACCTGAACACCAACAAGACCGCGGTCAACCAGGTGTTCCACTTCAACATCCAGCGTGAAGACGGGATCGGCGTCGAGATCGCCCTGCAGTGGAACGACAGCTTCAACGAGAACCTGTTGTGCTTCACCAACAACATTCCGCAGCGCGACGGCGGCACCCACCTGGTGGGCTTCCGTTCCGCGCTGACGCGCAACCTGAACAACTACATCGAACAGGAAGGCCTGGCCAAGAAGCACAAGGTCGCCACCACCGGTGACGACGCCCGTGAAGGCCTGACCGCGATCATTTCGGTGAAGGTGCCGGATCCGAAGTTCAGCTCCCAGACCAAGGACAAGCTGGTGTCTTCCGAAGTGAAGACCGCGGTCGAACAGGAAATGGGCAAGTACTTCTCCGACTTCCTGCTGGAGAACCCGAACGAAGCCAAGCTGGTCGTCGGCAAGATGCTCGACGCGGCCCGTGCCCGTGAAGCGGCGCGCAAGGCCCGCGAGATGACCCGCCGCAAAGGCGCGCTGGACATCGCCGGCCTGCCGGGCAAGCTCGCCGACTGCCAGGAAAAGGATCCTGCGCTGTCCGAACTGTACCTCGTGGAAGGTGACTCCGCGGGCGGCTCTGCCAAGCAGGGGCGCAACCGCAAGACCCAGGCCATCCTGCCGCTCAAGGGCAAGATCCTGAACGTCGAGAAGGCCCGTTTCGACAAGATGATCTCGTCCCAGGAAGTGGGCACGCTGATCACCGCGCTGGGCTGCGGCATCGGCCGCGAAGAGTACAACATCGAAAAGCTGCGTTATCACAACATCATCATCATGACCGATGCTGACGTCGACGGTTCGCACATCCGCACCCTGCTGCTGACCTTCTTCTTCCGTCAGTTGCCGGAGCTGATCGAGCGCGGCTACATCTACATCGCCCAGCCGCCGCTGTACAAGGTCAAGAAGGGCAAGCAGGAGCAGTACATCAAGGACGACGACGCCATGGAAGAGTACATGACGCAGTCGGCCCTGGAAGACGCCAGCCTGCACCTGGACGAAGACGCCCCGGGCATCTCCGGCGAAGCGCTGGAGCGTCTGGTGAACGACTTCCGCATGGTCATGAAGACCCTCAAGCGCCTGTCGCGCCTGTACCCGCAGGAGCTGACCGAGCACTTCATCTACCTGCCGGCGGTGAGCCTGGAGATGCTGGGCAACCACGCCGCCATGCAGGAATGGCTGGCCAAGTACGAAGTGCGCCTGCGCACCGTCGAGAAGTCCGGCCTGGTCTACAAGGCCAGCCTGCGCGAAGACCGCGAGCGTGGCGTGTGGCTGCCGGAGGTCGAGCAGATCTCCCACGGCCTGTCGAACTACGTCACCTTCAACCGCGACTTCTTCGGCAGCAACGACTACAAGACCGTCGTTTCCCTCGGCGCCCAGCTGAGCACCCTGCTGGACGAAGGCGCGTACATCCAGCGCGGCGAACGCAAGAAGCCGGTCACCGAGTTCAAGGAAGCCCTGGACTGGCTGATGGCCGAAAGCACCAAGCGCCACACCATCCAGCGATACAAAGGTCTGGGTGAGATGAACCCGGATCAGCTGTGGGAAACCACCATGGACCCGACCGTGCGCCGCATGCTGAAAGTGACCATCGAAGACGCCATCGCCGCGGACCAGATCTTCAACACCCTGATGGGTGATGCGGTCGAGCCTCGTCGTGACTTCATCGAGAGCAATGCCCTGTCGGTGGCGAACCTGGACTTCTGATCCCGGTCTGCACCAACGAAAAGGCCAACGCATCTGCGTTGGCCTTTTTTATTGCCCGCCGGTTCACTCCTCGGCCGTGGCGACACTCTCCAACCGATACCCATACCCATAGATCGTCAACAATTGCCAACCCCGGTCCGCCGTCAGCCCCAGTTTGTTGCGCAGGCGATAGATGTGGGTGTCCAGCGGCCTTGACGACGACATTTCCTCATGGGGCCAGAACCGTTCGTACAGGTAGTCCCGGGACAGCGGCCGGCCGAGGTTGCTGAACAGGCAGCGGGCCAGGCGGTATTCGCGCTCGGTCATGGCGATCGGCTTGCCGTCGCGGGTGACGGTCAATTCGCCGTCGTCGAACGCCAGATCGTTGAAGTGCAGCACCTCGCCGGCGGCCGGCCGTTGCTGGGCGTGGCGGCGCAGCACCGCCGCGACCCGGGCTTTGAGCTCGTTGGGGCGGAACGGCTTGCCGACATAGTCGTCGGCACCGGCATTGAGCGCCTGGACGATGTCGCTTTCGCCGTCGCGGCTGGTGAGCATGATCGCGGCGGGTGGCGCCTCCATGTGCTCGCGGGTCCAGCGCAGCAATGACAGGCCCGTGAGATCCGGCAGTTGCCAGTCGAGGATCAGCAGGTCGAAGGTTTCCCGGCGCAGTTGCCGCAGCAGTTCTTCGCCCCTTTCGAAGCTGTGCAGCGACCAGGGCTGTTCGCCGTTTTCGGCCATTTGCTGCAGGGTCTGCTCGACCCGGCGCAGTTCGGCCGGTTCGTCGTCCAATATCGCAACGCGCATACGCGATGATTCCTTTTCGTTGGGCAGTGGGTCGGGACTGCAAAAGTCGGCGGCCCGGTGTTCCGGCGTCCGCTATGATTCCTTGAAATCATTCAGACACGCCTTCAGACCCTAGACCGATGAAACCATTCAACCCGCCCTGCCCCGTTCCCCATGAATAACCCGCGTCGGCATGAAAGCCGAGTGCCGAGCCAGGTGCAACGGCTGTTTCGGCGACTGGTGCGCGAGTGGTTGTGGATAAGTCTAGTGCTATTGCCGCTGACTGCGTTGCTGTCGTGGCGTTCGCAAATCAACCTGCAGGACCCCGCGCCCGTCATGGGGGCGTTGCTGTCGGTGGCGCTGGTGACGAGCGTGCTGGGCTTGCTGCTGTGGCGTCCGCGTCTGGCGCTGTGGTTGACCCTGATCGGCATGGCTTGCGCGCTGCTGGTCAGCACAGGGCTGGCGGAATGGCGCCATTGGTGGTCGCCGACACCGGCGGTGCTGGGCATGTTGTTCGGTTACCTGATCTGGAACTGGCGACGCTTGAGTGTGGTGCTGACGTACTTCGGCTGGGAGCTGGCCCGTCTGGACAGCGAACCGAAGGTGTTCCCCGAGCGCCGCCGCACGCGGTTCCAGGGCGCCGACCGCCTGCAGGGGCAGATCATGGCGCTCGAACAGGCCATGAGCCGAACCCGCGACACCCGGCGCTTCATCGCCGATGGCCTGGAGTACCTGCCGGTCGCCACCCTGATCAGCGATCCTCAAGGCCAGATCCTGTTGGGCAACCGCAATGCGCGGAATCTGTTCGGCAGTGATCTGGTGGGCGACGACGTGCTCGGTCAGTTGGCCCGCATCGGCTATCCGGATCTGGACCAGGCCTCGCGCCCGGCGCTGTCCGCCCTGCCGCTGCTGGAGTTTCGCGACCGCAAGGAACGCAGTCTGCGGCTCGAACGCGCGGCGCTGTTGCCGGTGGACGGCGACACGCCGATCGGCTGGCTGCTGAGCCTGACCGACCTCAGCGCCGAGCGTGCGGCGGAAGAGCAGCGCAGCGTGTTGCTGCGTTTTCTCTCCCATGACCTGCGTGCGCCCCACTCGGCGATCCTCGCCCTGCTGGACGTGCACCGGCACCAGGCGGGCGCGGACTCGCCCCTGTTCGAGCAGATCGAGCGTCAGGTGCGGCGGGCGCTCGATCTCACCGATGGCTTCGTGTTGCTGGCCCGTGCCGAGTCCAAGGCCTATCAGTTCCAGCCGAGCCTGTTCGCGATGCTGGTGCTGGATGTGCTGGATCAGGCCCTGCCCATCGCTCAGCAAAAGCGCATCGAATTGCTGCACGACATGGACGAGTCCGCCCAGGAATGCCTGGTCATGGCCGACCAGGGCCTGCTGACCCGGGCCCTGTTCAACCTGCTGGAAAACGCGATCAAGTACAGCGAGCCGGGCACCGCGGTGCAACTGCGGGTGCGTTGCCACGAGGACTGGCTGTGCATCGAGCTGACCGACCAGGGCAAAGGCATCGCCGCCGGGGAACTGCCTGAACTGTTCAGCCAGTACCGGCGTTTCTCTTCGGCCCAAGGCATCGACGGCGTCGGGCTGGGCCTGTCGATGGTCAAGGCGGTGGTGGATCACCACGGTGGGCGGATCGAATGCCTGAGCGTGGTCGGTCAAGGCACCACATTCCGCCTGGAGCTGCCCTTGCTGGCTGAAGAGCACGCATAAAAAAACCGGCTATATCAGCCGGTTTCTTTGCTCCCGAAAAAACTTATGCACCATTTCCGGGGCTTTATGAGCTTGAGAAATATATAAGTAAATCAATTAGTTAAATCGTGAATTCGCGACTTTTCAACGAACTCGTACACAGGTTATCCACAAATTCTCAGGCAGTGGCCTGATCGTTGGCGGCAGGGGTCTGCGGAGCCGGCGGCAGCGAGCCCATGTCCCGCTGGGCCTGCTCGTTCCAGGCTTGGACCCGGTCGTTCAGTTCGGCGATGGCGCGCGGTCCTGAGCCTTCGGCGTACATCGGCTGGCCGATGACCACGGTGATCACACCCTGCTTCTTGCCCCAGCCGGTCTTCGGCCAGAACTTGCCGGCGTTGTGGGCGACCGGCAGCACCGGCAGCGACGCGTTCACCGCCAGGGCAGACCCGCCCCGCGAGAATTTTCCGACGGTGCCGTAGGGAACGCGGGTGCCTTCAGGGAAGATCAGTACCCAGACGTTGTCCTTGAGCAGCTCGTCGCCCTTGGCCGCCACATGCTTGAGCGCGGCTTTCGGGTTGTCGCGGTCGATGGCGATGGGGCGCAGCATGGCCATCGCCCAGCCGAAGAACGGCACGTACAGCAGTTCGCGCTTGAGCACCTGGCTCAAGGGCTGGAAATAGGCGGAGAGAAAGAACGTCTCCCAGGTGCTCTGGTGGTTCGACTGAATCACGCAGGGCCGGTCAGGCACGTTTTCCGCGCCTTTGACTTCGTAATGGATGCCGAGGAACACCTTGCTCAGCCACAAGGCGCAGCGGCACCAGTACACGTTGATGAAGCGATAGCGCGCCTTGAACGGCAGAAAGGGCGCGATGAAAAAGCTCAGGCTGCACCACAGCAGGGAACTGGTGCCCAGCAGCAGGTAAAAGAGAGCAATTCTGATGGCCTGCAGTATCGACATGGCGACGTTTACCGTTACGGGCGATGCCCGACTGTTCAAGCGCACTCCCGATCAATCCTTGGTCAGGAACGTCAGAAGCACTCTAGTTGTGGATAAGTTCTGCGGCAATCGCCGCCAGATCGTCAAAAATCAGGGTGCCGACCGGCAAGCTTTTGGCCTGGGTCTTTTCGCCCTTTCCGGTCTTCACCAGAACAGGCTGTGAATCGACGGCTTTGGCGGCCTCCAGGTCACCAAGGCTGTCGCCCACGAACCACACGCCGGTCAGCGGCACGTCGTAATGCTGCGCAATGGTCTTGAGCATGCCGGGTTTGGGTTTGCGGCAATCGCAGCCCTCGTCCGGCCCGTGCGGGCAATGCACGATCAGCCCGACTTCGCCGCCCTGCTCGGCCACGAGCGCGCGCAGGCGCGCGTGCATGGCCTCGAGGGTGGCGAGGTCGTAGTAGCCGCGGGCAATGCCCGACTGGTTGGTGGCCACCGCCACCGTCCAGCCGGCCTTGCTCAACTGCGCGATCGCTTCGATCGAGCCGGGCAGCGGAATCCACTCCTCCACCGACTTGATGTAAGCGTCGGAGTCGTAATTGATCACTCCGTCCCGATCGAGAATCAGCAGTTTCAACGGCAATTCCTCAACCCAGCAGCGAAATGTCGGCAACGCCGAGGAACAGGTTACGCAGGCGCGCCAGCAGCGCGTAGCGGTTGGCCCGTACGTTGGCGTCGTCGGCATTGACCATCACGGCCTCGAAGAACGCGTCCACCGGCTCGCGCAGGGCGGCCAGGCGCGCCAGCGATTCGCTGTACTGGCGCGCAGCGGCCATCGGCTGCACGGCCTGGTCGGCCTGCTGGATGGCGGAGTACAGGGAGAACTCGTTGGCGTTGTCGAAGTACTTGGCCTCGACCACGGTCGGCACCGAGCCTTCCACCTTGCTCAGCAGGTTCGACACACGCTTGTTCACCGCCGCCAGCGCCGCCGCTTCCGGCAGCTTGCGGAAGGACTGCACCGCCTGCACGCGCTGGTCGAAGTCCAGCGCCGAACCCGGCTTCAGGGCACGCACCGACAGGTAGGTGGCGACATCCACGCCTTCGTCTTCGTAGCGGGCACGCAGACGGTCGAAGATGAACTCCAGCACCGAGTCGGCGAGGCCGGCGGCCTTGACCTTGGCGCCGAAGCCGTTCACGGCGAAGGCCACGGCGTCGTTCAGATCCAGGTCCAGCTGCTTCTCGATCAGGATCCGCAGCACGCCCAGGGCCGCACGGCGCAGGGCATACGGATCCTTGCTGCCGGTCGGCAGCATGCCGATGCCGAAGATGCCGACCAGGGTGTCGAGCTTGTCGGCGATGGCCACGGCCGCACCGGTCAGGGTGGCCGGCAGTTCGGCGCCGGCGCCGCGCGGCATGTACTGCTCGTTCAGCGCCAGGGCGACGTCTTCTGGCTCGCCGTCATTGAGGGCGTAGTAGTAGCCGGCCACGCCTTGCATTTCCGGGAACTCGCCGACCATTTCGGTGGCCAGGTCGCACTTGGACAGCAAGCCTGCGCGGGCCGCCCACGAGGCGTTGCCGCCGATGCGCGCGGCGATGTAGGCCGCCAGCTTGGAAACGCGTTCGGCCTTGTCGTAGACGCTGCCGAGCTTTTCCTGGAAGACCACGTTCTGCAGACGGTCGTTGAACGCTTCGAGCTTCTGCTTCTTGTCCTGCTTGAAGAAGAACTCGGCGTCGGTCAGGCGCGGGCGAACCACTTTCTCGTTGCCGGCGATGATCTGCTGCGCATCGGTGCTCTCGATGTTGGCCACGGTGATGAAGCGCGGCAGCAGCTTGCCGTCGGCGTCCAGCAGGCAGAAGTACTTCTGGTTGTCCTGCATGGTGGTGATCAGGGCTTCCTGCGGCACGTCGAGGAAGCGCTCCTCGAACGAGCACACCAGCGGCACCGGCCATTCGACCAGCGCGGTCACTTCGTCGAGCAGGGCCGGCGGCACGATCGCGGTGCCTTCCTGGCGGGTGGCCAGCTCTTCGGTGCGCTTGCTGATGATCTCGCGGCGCTCGTTGGCGTCGGCCAGCACGTAGGCGGCGCGCAGGTCGGCCAGGTAGCTCGACGGCGAACCGATGCGCACGTTTTCCGGGTGGTGGAAGCGGTGGCCGCGGGACTCGCGGCCGGCCTTCTGGGCCAGGATGGTGCAGTCGATGACCTGGTCGCCGAGCAGCATCACCAGCCATTGGGTCGGACGCACGAACTCTTCCTTGCGCGCGGCCCAACGCATGCGTTTGGGGATCGGCAGGTCGTTCAGCGAGTCTTCGACGATGGTCGGCAGCAGGCTGGCGGTCGGCTTGCCGGCGATGTTCTGGCTGTAGCGCAGCTTCGGACCGCTCTGGTCGATTTCGCTCAGCTCCACGCCGCACTTCTTGGCGAAGCCCAGGGCGGCCTGGGTCGGATTGCCTTCGGCGTCGAACGCGGCCTGGCGCGGCGGGCCGTCGAGGTTGATGCTGCGGTCCGGCTGCTGGGTGTCCAGCGCGGTGATCAGCACGGCCAGACGGCGCGGCGCGGCGTAGACGGCCTTGCCCTGGTAGTTCAGGCCGGCGGCCTGCAGGCCCTTCTCGATGCCGGCCAGAAACGCTTCGGCCAGGGTGTTCAGGGCTTTGGGTGGCAGTTCTTCGGTGCCCAGTTCAACCAGAAAATCTTGAGCACTCATTGTGCAGCCTCCAGCTTGGCCAGTACTTCGTCACGCAGGTCAGGGGTCGCCATCGGAAGCCCAGCTTGGCGCGGGCCAGCAGGTAGGCTTGGGCGACGGAACGCGCCAGGGTGCGCACGCGCAGGATGTATTGCTGACGCGCGGTCACCGAGATCGCCCGGCGCGCATCCAGCAGGTTGAAGGTATGCGAGGCCTTCAGCACCATTTCGTAGCTCGGCAGCGGCAGCGGCTGGTCGAGTTCGATCAGGCGCTTGGCTTCGCTTTCGTAGAAGTCGAACAGTTCGAACAGCTTGTCGTCGTTGGCGTGCTCGAAGTTGTAGGTGGACTGCTCCACCTCGTTCTGGTGGAACACGTCGCCGTAGGTCACCTTGCCGAACGGGCCGTCGGCCCAGACCAGGTCGTAGACCGAGTCCACGCCTTGCAGGTACATGGCCAGGCGCTCAAGGCCGTAGGTGATTTCGCCGGTCACCGGGTAGCACTCGATGCCGCCCGCCTGCTGGAAGTAGGTGAACTGGGTCACTTCCATGCCGTT
>NZ_JBIVHR010000090.1:0-24263 GCF_044749305.1 Pseudomonas sp. NPDC089534
ACCATGGTGCCGGCCACGCCCGAGGACAGCACGTGGGTGGTCGACACCGGCAGGCTGAAGATGTTGGCCAGGCCGATCATGCTGGCGGCGGTGATCTGGGCCGACATGCCCTGGGCGTAGGTCATGCCTTGCTTGCCGATCTTCTCGCCGATGGTCAGCACCACGCGTTTCCAGCCGATCATGGTGCCCAGGCCCAGGGCCAGGGCGACCGCCAGAATCACCCAGAACGGGGCGTATTCGGTGGTGGTGGTCAGGTCCTTGCGCAGCTTGTCCAGGTCAGCCTTTTCGCGGGCCGGCAGGCCCGGCAGCTTGGCGACCTTCTTCGCGGTGTCGTCCAGGCAGAGCAGGTAGCGGCGCACTTCGATGCGGCTTTCCGACGGCAGCGAATGGTAGTCCGCCACGCCTTTGAGGGTGTGGAGCAGGGCGGCGATGGTCGGTTCGGTCTGTTGCGGGTTGCAACGGAATTTCTCCGGCAGGTCGCCTTCCACGCTCTTGCCCAGGGCCAGGAACTCGCCGAGGGAGTCGGCGTTGCGCTGGTAGAACTGGCTCAGGTGCAGGGTGGCGTCGCGGGTGCGCTCGATCTGGTAGGTGGTGCTGTTCAGGTCGAGCACGAACTGCGCCGGGACGATGCCGATCAGTACCAGCATGATCAGGCCGATGCCTTTCTGGCCGTCGTTGGAGCCGTGCACGAAACTCATGGCCATGGCCGACATCACCAGCACCAGGCGGTTCCAGAACGGCGGGTGCTTCTTGTCGTCGATCTTGCGGCGCTGTTCCGGCGTCTTGTGCATCTTCGACAGCGGGCGCCACCATTTCAGGCCGATCAGCACCAGGGCCGCGACCAGGAAACCGGCCATCGGCGAGAACACCAGCGAGGCGGCGATGTCGACCGCCTTCTGCCAGTTCACCCCGTCCGCCAGCGGAATGTCGTTGATCAGGGCATTGGCCAGGCCGACGCCGAGGATCGAACCGATCAGGGTGTGGGAGCTGGAGGCCGGGATACCGAAGTACCAGGTGCCCAGGTTCCAGGCGATGGCGGCGGCGAGCAGCGAGAACACCATGGCCAGGCCGTGGCCGGTGTTGACGTTGATCAGCAGTTCCACCGGCAGCAGGTGGACGATGGCATACGCCACGCCGACCCCGCCCAGCAGCACGCCGAGGAAGTTGAACACCCCCGAGAAGAACACCGCCAGGTGCGGCGGCATCGCTTTGGTGTAGATCACAGTGGCTACCGCGTTGGCGGTGTCATGAAATCCATTGATGAACTCGAAGGCGAGGACAAATGTCAGGGCGAGCAAGAGGCTCACAAGCACCCAGGCATCCAGTCCGCTGAATAAATCGATCATGAAGGTTTTCTGGCCCGGTCATAAGGGGGCGCGATTATGCCAGAAAAGACCGGAAATCGATCCCCTACCTGCTCATCGGTAACATTCTTCAACGAATTAATTTGTATCGGGCGGCAAAGTCCGAGCGTTTTGCAGGGTTTTGCAAGCGCTTGATTTGGTTGGGGAAATGACTGGACGGCAAGCGTCTGGCCCAAGGCCTAGAGGCCTCGAACGCTTGTGTGAAATATCTCTGAAACGGGTCAGACACGCCATTTCCGCTGTAGGACGGAGCGGAGTGGCCGCTGCCCGCGGGTAGCGGGCGCGCAAGGCATCGTCGTGGCACCGCGCTTGTAACCGGTGTCGACGCAAACCCTTGGACAAGTCAATGCCAGAGGCTCATGGCTCTTCGGCTTTGAGTTCCTTTTCCATTTTCTGCAGTTCTTGCTGGAAGACCTGATCCTGAACGGTGGCGCGTTTGCGCCAGGGTTTGCGTTCCGGTTCGGGCTGGGCGGCGTAGGTGGTGACTTCCCCGCCGTAAACTTCCTTGTAACGTTGTTCCTGGCGCTCAAGTTCCGCGCGCAGTTCGTCTTTCGTCACAGTGCTACCTGTTTGAGTTGAGATAAATGTCTGGTGAAACGCACAGCAACGAATCACTCGGGCGAGTCCGCCGTGGGCAACCGGCCTGAACAGGCGACGGTGTTATCGGCAGAACGCTCGGGACTTCCATGTTGCAGGCGGCTACGGCACCAGATTAAAACTGACGCAGCATCAGTTTCCGGGTTCAGCGAGCGCGCTGGCGGTGTATGGGTAACGGGCATCAGGCGCTGGCCGGGGCCGACGGCGATGGACATCGCGTCGGCGGGTGACGCGTCGGCAACTAAAGGCGCGGCGTCACTGAGTTGCATTATAGCCGCCGATTCGGGATTGACTATCTTCGGCAAGTTAAAAACGGTTGCGCAGGCATGATTGTTTTGTGACTGACATTTTTTATCGGTAGTTGTCGCGGCGATGGCCTGCGATGTGATTTTGGCGTCATTAGGCCGAACAACTAAGGCCCGTACTCAACGAGCGTTCCAAGTTCAAGGCGAGCGCTGCGGCCGGTCAGGAGCGTGCGGAGGGCGATTGCGATTATCGGTCGCCGGTTCGATAATCGCCCAACATTGAAGACCCGCCGCTTGTGCATCGGCCAGCGAGCCGCTTGTATGGCCGTTGACCCGCAGAATAAAGAGAACCGGACATGAACGATCAAATGCGCAACTCCTTCACCTCGGTGGCACCGCCGATCGTCGCCTCGCCGGCCAAGCGCATCCAGGCCCTGACCGGCGATCCGGACTTCATGACGTCCCTGGCCCGGGGCCTGGCGGTGGTGCAGGCGTTCCAGGAGCGCAAGCGCCACCTGACCATCGCCCAGATCAGCCACCGCACGGAAATTCCCCGGGCCGCCGTGCGCCGCTGCCTGCACACGCTGATCAAGCTCGGCTACGCCACCACCGACGGCCGCACCTATTCGCTGCTGCCCAAGGTGCTGACCCTCGGCCACGCCTATCTGTCCTCGACGCCGCTGGCGGTTTCGGCCCAGCCCTACCTCGACCGCATGAGCGAGCAACTGCACGAGGCCTGCAACATGGCCACGCTGGAAGGCGACGACATCCTCTACATCGCCCGGTCGGCCACCACCCAGCGGCTGATTTCGGTGGACCTGTCGGTGGGCGGGCGGCTGCCGGCGTACTGCACCTCCATGGGCCGGATCCTCCTGGCGGCGCTGGACGACACGTCGCTGCGCGAATACCTCGACCACGCGGAGCTGGTGGCCAAGACCAGCCGCACGCTGCACACCCCCGAAACCCTGCTCGAATGCCTGCAAGAGGTGCGGCGCCAGGGCTGGTGCATCGTCGACCAGGAACTGGAGCAGGGCCTGCGTTCGATCGCGGTGCCGGTGTACGACGCCTCGGGCCAGGTGGTGGCGGCGCTCAACGTCAGCACCCACGCGGGGCGCGTCAGCCGCACCGAGCTTGAGCAGCGCTTCCTGCCCGGCCTGCTGAGCGCCAGCCGCGACCTCAGTGCGCAATTGTTCGCCTGAGGAAGCTGTTCGATAAACGCACAGAGTTGCGTTTATCGAATTGACGCTCATTCCCCCGGATCATTAATGTCGCGGCAGCGTCATCCGGCACCGGCCACCTCCGGCCGGCCGGTGACGCCTCTGATAATAATGACAAGAGGCAACCTCCCCATGCGCACGTTCCCCGACTGTCGCCGTTCCCGCCCGTGTTGCCGGGCCTGACCCAACGCTCCGATTCCAGCCTTCTATTCTCATGACCGTGCCGCTCTTCGGCCGGCCTCCGTTCGACTGCGTTTTTTGCGTGGAATAAAAACAATGAACCAGCCTCAGTCCGCTGTGGGGCACTGCCTCGACGTGCAGTCCTTCATCAATGCCCAACCGATCTCGCGCTATCAGTGGCGGGTGGTGATCCTGTGTTTCCTGATCGTGTTCCTCGATGGCCTCGACACGGCGGCCATGGGCTTCATCGCCCCGGCCCTGTCCCAGGACTGGGGCATCGACCGCGCCAGCCTGGGCCCGGTGATGAGCGCCGCGCTGATCGGCATGGTGTTCGGCGCCCTGGGTTCGGGCCCTTTGGCCGACCGTTTCGGGCGCAAGGTCGTGCTGGTGGGGGCGGTGGTGCTGTTCGGCGCCTTCAGCCTGGCGTCGGCCTACAGCACCAACGTCGAGCAGTTGCTGGTGCTGCGCTTCCTCACCGGCCTGGGGCTGGGGGCGGGCATGCCGAACGCCACCACGCTGCTGTCCGAATACACCCCGGAGCGCAAGAAGTCGCTGCTGGTGACCAGCATGTTCTGCGGCTTCAACCTCGGCATGGCCGGCGGCGGGTTCATTTCGGCCAAGCTGATCCCGGCGTTCGGCTGGCACAGCCTGCTGCTGATCGGCGGGATCCTGCCGCTGGTCCTCGCGCTGGTGCTGATGGCCTGGCTGCCGGAGTCGGCGCGGTATCTGGTGGTGCGCAACCGCGGCACCGACAAGGTGCGCAAGGCCCTGGCGCCGATCGACCCGGCCCTGGTCGCCCAGGCGTCGGGCTTCAGCGTGCCGGAGCAGAAGACCGTCAAGGCGCGCAACGTGTTCGCGGTGATCTTCTCCGGCACCTACAGCACCGGCACGCTGCTGCTGTGGCTGACCTATTTCATGGGCCTGGTGATCGTGTACCTGCTCACCAGTTGGCTGCCGACCCTGATGCGCGACAGCGGCGCGAGCATGGAGCAGGCCGCGTTCATCGGCGCGCTGTTCCAGTTCGGCGGGGTGCTGAGCGCGGTGGCCGTCGGCTGGGCGATGGACCGGTTCAATCCGCACAAGGTCATCGGCACGTTCTACCTGCTGGCCGGGGTGTTCGCCTACGCGGTGGGACAGAGCCTGGGCCACATCACGCTGCTGGCGACCCTGGTGCTGGTGGCCGGCATGTGCGTGAACGGCGCGCAATCGGCGATGCCGTCGCTGGCGGCGCGGTTCTACCCGACCCAGGGGCGGGCGACCGGGGTGTCGTGGATGCTGGGGATCGGCCGGTTCGGCGCGATTCTCGGGGCGTGGATGGGCGCGACGCTGCTGGGGCTGGGCTGGAACTTCGAGCAGGTGCTGACGGCGCTGGTGATTCCGGCGGCGCTGGCCACCACGGCGGTGCTGATCAAGGGCGTGGTCAGCCACGCGGATGCGACTTGAGTCAGGACTGAATGGTCCGGGCCTTCGCGAGCAGGCTCGCTCCTACAGAGAAAAGCGTTCTCCTGTGGGAGCGAGCCTGCTCGCGATGCTTTTTGGCGGAGATTGTTAGGTAGATAACAATCTGTTCGATAAACGAACACTCACTCGATTATCGGATTGTTTGGCGTTTTTCACGGGCTTAATCTTCAGTGACTCCGGCGCCGAACCTCGCGCCTTTTTATCACTGGCGATTCACTACAGAACGGGAGCCAGCTCCATGGCCGAGATCCTTTCGCTGCACGACGCGGTGAAGCAATTCATCAACGATGGCGACACCGTCGCGCTCGAAGGCTTCACCCACCTGATCCCGACGGCGGCGGGTCATGAAATCATCCGGCAGGGCAAGAAAGACCTGACCCTGGTGCGGATGACGCCTGACCTGATCTACGACCAACTGATCGGTGCCGGTTGCGCCCGCAAGCTGATCTTTTCCTGGGGCGGCAACCCTGGCGTGGGTTCGCTGCACCGCCTGCGCGACGCGGTCGAGAAGCAGTGGCCGCACGCGATGGAAATCGAAGAGCACAGCCACGCCGACCTGGCCAACGCCTACGTGGCCGGCGCGTCCGGCCTGCCGTTCGCGGTGCTGCGCGCCTACGCCGGCTCCGACCTGCCGAAGGTCAACCCGCTGATCAAGAGCGTGACCTGCCCGTTCACCGGTGAAGTGCTGGCGGCGGTGCCGTCGGTGCGCCCGGACGTGACCGTGATCCACGCGCAGAAGGCCGACCGCAAGGGCAACGTGCTGCTGTGGGGGATCCTCGGGGTGCAGAAGGAAGCGGCGTTGGCGGCCAAGCGCTGCATCGTCACTGTCGAGGAAATCGTCGATGACCTCCAGGCGCCGATGAACGCCTGCGTCCTGCCGACCTGGGCCCTGAGCGCGGTCTGCCATGTGCCGGGCGGCGCGCACCCGTCCTACGCCCACGGGTACACCGAGCGCGACAACCGTTTCTACCAGGCGTGGGATCCGATTGCCCGCGACCGTGGGACGTTTACCGCGTGGATTGACGAATACATCCATGGCTGCGCTGACTTCGGCGCGTTCCAGGCCAAGTTGGCCGCGGCTTCGGAGGCCCAGCAATGACTTACACCACCAATGAAATGATGACCGTGGCCGCGGCCCGTCGCCTGAAGAACGGCTCGGTGTGCTTCGTCGGCATCGGCCTGCCGTCGAAAGCCGCCAACCTGGCGCGCCTGACGTCGTCGCCGGACGTGGTGCTGATCTACGAATCCGGCCCGATCGGCGCCAAGCCGAGCGTGCTGCCGCTGTCCATCGGCGACGGCGAGCTGGCGGAGACCGCCGACACGGTGGTGCCGACCGGCGAGATCTTCCGCTACTGGCTGCAGGGCGGGCGCATCGACGTCGGCTTCCTCGGCGCGGCCCAGGTCGACCGCTTCGGCAACATCAACACCACGGTGGTCGGTGACTACCACCAGCCGAAAGTGCGCCTGCCGGGTGCCGGCGGTGCGCCGGAAATCGCCGGCTCCGCCAAGAGCGTGCTGATCATCCTTAAACAGTCGGCGCGCTCGTTTGTCGACAAGCTCGACTTCATCACCTCGGTCGGCCACGGCGAAGGCGGCGATTCGCGCCAGCGCCTGGGGCTGCCGGGCGCCGGGCCGGTGGGCATCATCACCGACCTGTGCATCATGGAGCCGGAGGCGGGCACCCACGAGTTCGTGGTGACCGCGCTGCATCCGGGCGTGACCCGCGAGCAGGTGAGCGCCGCCACCGGCTGGCCGATCCGTTTCGCCGAACAGGTGGCCACCACCGCCGAACCGACCGCCGTCGAGCTGACCGCCCTGCGCGACCTGGAAGCCCGAACCGCTGCGGCCCACGGCCAAGCCCCGGGAGAAGCCTGATGCGCGACGTGTATATCTGCGATGCGATCCGCACCCCCATCGGCCGGTTCGGCGGCGGTCTGTCCGCCGTGCGCGCCGACGACCTGGCCGCCGTGCCGATCAAGGCCCTGATGGAACGCAACCCGTCGGTGGACTGGACGGCGCTGGACGAGGTGTTCCTCGGCTGCGCCAACCAGGCCGGCGAGGACAACCGCAATGTGGCGCGCATGGCGCTGTTGCTGGCGGGGCTGCCGGACAGCGTGCCGGGGGTGACCCTCAACCGCCTCTGCGCCTCCGGCATGGACGCCATCGGCACCGCGTTCCGCGCCATCGCCAGCGGCGAGATGGAACTGGCCATCGCCGGCGGCGTCGAGTCGATGTCCCGCGCGCCGTTCGTGATGGGCAAGGCCGACGCGGCGTTCTCGCGCAACCTGAAACTGGAGGACACCACCATCGGCTGGCGCTTCATCAACCCGCTGATGAAAGCCCAGTACGGCGTGGACGCGATGCCGCAGACCGCCGACAACGTGGCCGACGACTATAAGGTGTCCCGCGCCGACCAGGACGCGTTCGCCCTGCGCAGCCAGCAGCGCACCGCGGCGGCCCAGGCTGCCGGTTACTTCGCCGAAGAGATCGTCGAGGTGCGGATCGCCCACAAGAAGGGCGAAACCGTGGTCAGCGAGGACGAGCATCCCCGCGCCGACACCACCCTTGAGGCCCTGGCCAAACTGAAACCGGTCAACGGCCCGGACAAGACCGTCACCGCCGGCAACGCCTCGGGCGTCAACGACGGTGCGGCGGCCCTGATCCTGGCTTCGGCCGAGGCGGTGAAAAAGCACGGCCTGACCGCCCGCGCCAAGGTGCTGGGCATGGCCAGCGCCGGGGTCGCGCCGAGGGTGATGGGCATCGGCCCGGTGCCGGCGGTGCGCAAGCTCACCGAACGCCTGGGGCTGGCGGTCAGCGATTTCGATGTGATCGAGCTCAACGAAGCGTTCGCCAGCCAGGGCCTGGCGGTGCTGCGCGAACTGGGGCTGGCGGACGACGCGCCGCAGGTCAACCCGAACGGCGGCGCGATCGCCCTCGGTCATCCGCTGGGCATGAGCGGCGCCCGGCTGGTGCTGACGGCGCTGCATCAGCTGGAGAAGAGCGGCGGCAAGAAAGGTCTGGCGACCATGTGCGTCGGCGTCGGCCAGGGTCTGGCCCTGGCCATCGAACGCGTCTGACCCTGCGCCCTGACGAACAAGAACCGAGGAAAGCGAAATGACTGACAAGCCTGGCTACCGCCGTCCGCAGGAAGGCACCCAGCCGCCGTACCTGCATCCGACCTATCAATCCACCAACCTGCGTGCGCCGTCCAAGCCGTTGGTGTTCCTGCCGCATTCGCTGTCGGAGATCACCGGCCCGACCATCGGCGCCGAGCGGGTCGGCGACAACGATCACGACCTGACCGCGCAGCACGCCGGCGAGCCGCTGGGCGAGCGGATCATCATTCACGGCCGCGTGCTGGACGAAGACGGCCTGCCGGTGCCGGGCATCCTGGTGGAGATCTGGCAGGCCAACGCCGCCGGCCGCTACCACCATGCCCGCGACCTGCACGACGCGCCGCTGGACCCGAACTTCACCGGCACCGGCCGCACCGTGACCGACGCCGACGGCCGCTACGAGTTCCAGACCATCAAGCCCGGCGCGTATCCGTGGGGCAACCACCACAACGCCTGGCGCCCGGCGCACGTGCATTTCTCGCTGTTCGGGCCGAGCATCCTCACGCGCCTGGTCACCCAGATGTATTTCCCCGGCGACCCGCTGCTGGCCTACGACCCGATCTACAACTGCGTGCCGGACACGAGCGCCAAGGAACGCCTGATCGCCGCATTCGATCTGGAAAAAACCATTCCGTCCTACGCCCTCGCTTACCGCTGGGACATCGTGCTGCGCGGCCGCGAAGCCACGCCGATGGAGAAATGAGATGACCCTGACCGCGACCACGTCCCACACCGTCGGGCCGTACTACCACATCGGCCTGACCTGGCTGAACCGCGAGCAACTCGCCGACGAACTCGCCCTGGGCGAACGCGTGGCGATCACCGGGCAAGTCGTCGACGGCAACGGCGACACCGTCAACGACGCCATGCTCGAAGTCTGGCAGGCCAACGCCGCCGGCAAGTACGCCCACCCGGAGGACGAGCAGGACAAGCCGCTGGACCCGCACTTCGAAGGCTTCGGCCGGGTGCCGGTGGACGCCGAAGGGCGCTTCCGCTTCACCACCATCAAGCCGGGCACCGTCGAAGGCCTCAAGGGCACGACCCAGGCGCCGCACCTGGTGGTGCTGGTGTTCGCCCGTGGCCTGGTCAAGCACCTGCTGACCCGGATCTACTTCGAAGGCGATCCGGCGAACGTGAGCGATCCGCTGCTCGAATGCGTGCCGGCCGAACGCCGCACGACGTTGCTGGCCAAGCAGGACGCGACCGGCACCTATCAGTGGAACGTGATCCTGCAGGGCCGCGAGGCGGAGACGGTGTTCTTCGACTATTGAGCGCACGCCGTCCTGTGGTGAGGGAGCTGGCTCCCGCTGGCTCGCGAAGCGAGCCCGAATGAAGGCGACTGCTGCGCAGTCGAGCGGGAGCGAGCTCCCTCGCCACAGGGTTGGGCACTGTCTTTGCGGATGTATGTGTGGAACGGGACTGTTACGAAGTATGTCTAGACTTTCACCTGTCCCTTCAGAGTAAACAACAATGACAACATTGACCTCCCTCTACACGGGCGAAGAGCGCAGCAAGCGCATCTTCGCCATTGTCGGCGCATCGTCCGGCAACCTCGTCGAATGGTTCGACTTCTATGTCTACGCCTTCTGCGCGATCTATTTCGCCCCGGCGTTCTTTCCCTCCGACAACCCGACGGTGCAACTGGTCAACACGGCCGGCGTGTTCGCCGCCGGCTTCCTGATGCGGCCCATCGGCGGCTGGATCTTCGGCCGCGTGGCGGACAAGCACGGGCGCAAGAACTCGATGATGATCTCGGTGCTGATGATGTGCTTCGGCTCGCTGCTCATCGCCTGCCTGCCCACCTACAGCAGCATCGGCGTCTGGGCGCCGGTGCTGCTGCTGTTCGCCCGCCTGCTGCAAGGCCTGTCGGTGGGCGGCGAGTACGGCACCACCGCCACCTACATGAGCGAAGTGGCGCTCAAGGGCCAGCGCGGGTTCTTCGCCTCGTTCCAGTACGTGACCCTGATCGGCGGGCAACTGCTGGCGGTGCTGCTGGTGGTGATCCTGCAGCAGTTCCTCAGCGAAGAGGAGCTGCGCGCCTACGGCTGGCGGATCCCGTTCGTGGTCGGCGCGGCGGCGGCGCTGATCTCGCTGTTCCTGCGCCGTTCCCTGAAGGAAACCACCAGCAAGGAGGGCCGCGAGAACAAAGACGCCGGCAGCCTCCGCGCGCTGTTCCGCGACCACAAGGCCGCGTTCATCACCGTGCTCGGCTACACCGCCGGCGGTTCGCTGATCTTCTACACCTTCACCACCTACATGCAGAAGTACCTGGTGAACACCGCCGGCATGCACGCCAAGACCGCCAGCTACATCATGACCGGCGCGCTCTTCCTTTATATGTGCATGCAGCCGCTGTTCGGCATGCTGGCCGACAAGATCGGCCGGCGCAGCTCGATGCTCTGGTTCGGCGCCCTCGGCACGCTGTTCACGGTGCCGATCCTGCTGAGCCTGAAAAGCGTCACCAGTCCGTTCCTGGCCTTCGTGCTGATCACCGTGGCGCTGTCGATCGTCAGTTTCTACACCTCGATCAGCGGCCTGGTGAAAGCCGAAATGTTCCCGCCGGAAGTCCGCGCCCTCGGCGTCGGCCTGGCTTACGCGGTGGCCAATGCGATCTTCGGCGGTTCGGCCGAGTACGTCGCCCTGAGCCTGAAGTCGGCGGGCATGGAAACCTCGTTCTACTGGTACGTCACGGTGATGATGGCGGTGGCGTTCCTGTTCAGCCTGCGCCTGCCGAAACAGGCGGCGTACCTGCACCACGATCTCTGACACCCTAAGCGCGGGCCCCTGCGGCCCGCGCCGGCAAGGACTGTTTATGACGCAACGACCGGGCAATCAATTGTTCGATGCCTACTTCACCGCCCGCGACATGCGCGAGGTGTTCTGCGACCGCGGCCGGGTGCAGGCGATGCTGGACGTCGAGGCCGCGCTGGCCAGGGCCCAGGCGCGGGTCGGGGTGATTCCGGCCAGCGCCGTGCCGGCCATCGAAGCCGCGTGCCGCGCGGATCTGTACGATTTTTCGGCGCTGGGCGAGGCGATCGCCAGCGCCGGCAACTCGGCGATTCCGCTGGTCAAGGCGCTGGGCAAGCGGATCGCCGCGACGGACGCCGAGGCCGAGCGTCATGTGCACCTGGGCGCCACCAGCCAGGACGTGATGGACTCCGGGCTGGTGCTGCAACTGCGCCAAGCCCTGGCGCTGATCGAAGGCGACCTGGCGCAACTGGCCGATGCGTTGGCCGCGCAAGCGCAGCGCCACGCCGCGACGCCGCTGGCCGGGCGCACCTGGCTGCAGCACGCCACGCCGGTCACGCTGGGCATGAAGATCGCCGGCTGCCTCGGCGCCGTGACCCGCAGCCGCCAGCGCCTGCGTGAACTCAAGCCGCGTCTGTTGACGCTGCAGTTCGGCGGCGCCTCCGGCACCCTCGCGGCGCTGGGCGAGCAGGCGCTGCCGGTCGCCCGGGCGCTGGCCGAGGAACTGCAACTGACGCTGCCCGAACAGCCCTGGCACACCCAGCGCGACCGCATCGTCGAGTTCGGCGCCGTGCTCGGCTTGATCGCCGGCAGCCTGGGCAAGCTCGGCCGCGACATCAGCCTGCTGATGCAGACCGAAGCCGCCGAAGTGTTCGAGCCGTCGGCGCCGGGCAAGGGCGGTTCCTCGACCATGCCGCACAAGCGCAACCCGGTGGGGGCGGCGGTGCTGATCGGCGCCGCGACGCGGGTGCCGGGGCTGGTCTCGACGCTGTTCAGCGCCATGCCCCAGGAGCACGAGCGCAGCCTGGGGCTGTGGCACGCCGAATGGGAAACCCTGCCGGAGATCTGCTGCCTGGTGTCCGGCGCGCTGCAACAGGCGCGGCTGCTGGCGGACGGCCTGGAAGTCGATGCCGAGCGCATGGGCCGCAATCTCGAACTGACCCAAGGGCTGGTGCTGGCCGAAGCGGTGAGCATCGTCCTGTCGCAACGGGTCGGCCGCGATGCTGCCCATCATCTGCTGGAACAGTGCTGCAAGCGGGCGGTGGCCGAACGGCGCCACCTGCGCGCCGTGCTCGGCGACGAGCCCGAAATCACCGCCCGGCTGAGCGGCGCGGAACTGGATCACCTGCTGGATCCCGCCCATTACCTCGGCCAGGCACGCGTCTGGGTCGAGCGGGCGGTGGCCGAACATCACGCGTTGTCTGTCTGAAGGAGAGAGCTGTGGCTTTCGTACCACTCGCCGATGGCGAACTGCATTACCAGATTGAAGGCCCGGTCGATGCGCCGGTGCTGGTGCTGTCCAACTCGCTGGGCACCGACCTGCACATGTGGGACGTGCAGATGCCGGCGTTCACCCGGCATTTGCGCGTGCTGCGCTTCGACACCCGCGGCCACGGCCGCTCGCTGGTGACCCCGGGGCCGTACAGCATCGAACAGCTGGGCCGCGACGTGCTGGCGCTGCTCGACGCGCTGCACATCGAGCGCGCGCACTTCTGCGGGCTGTCGATGGGCGGACTGATCGGCCAGTGGCTGGGGATCAACGCCGGCCAGCGGCTGAACAAGCTGATCGTCTGCAATACGGCGGCGAAGATCGGCGATCCGTCGGTGTGGGATCCGCGCATCGAAACCGTGCTGCGCGACGGCCCGGCGGCGATGGTCGCCCTGCGCGATGCGTCCATCGCCCGTTGGTTCACCCCGGACTTTTCGGCGGCCAACCCGGCGGTCGTGAAGCAGATCACCGACATGCTTGCGGCCACGTCACCCGAGGGCTACGCGGCCAACTGCGCGGCGGTGCGCGATGCCGATTTCCGTGACCGGTTGGGCGAGATCAAGGTGCCGCTGCTGGTGATCGCCGGCAGCGACGACGCGGTGACGCCACCGTCCGGCGGGCATTACATCCAGGCGCGTGTGCAGGGCGCCGAGTACGCCGAGTTCCATGCTGCGCACCTGTCCAACGTCCAGGCCGGCGACGCGTTCAGCGACCGGGTGCTGGCGTTCCTGAAGGCCGATTGAGGAAGACACCGTGGACGAGAAGCAACGTTACGACGACGGCATGCAGGTGCGCCGCGCGGTGCTGGGCGATGCCCACGTCGACCGCAGCCTGAACGCCCTGACCGAGTTCAACGCCGAGTTCCAGGAGATGATCACCCGCCACGCCTGGGGCGACATCTGGACCCGTCCGGGCCTGCCGCGCCACACCCGCAGCCTGATCACCATCGCCATGCTGATCGGCATGAACCGCGAGGGCGAACTCAAGCTGCACCTGCGCGCCGCCGCCAACAACGGCGTGAGCCGGGGCGAGATCAAGGAAGTGATCATGCAGAGCGCGATCTACTGCGGGATCCCGGCGGCCAATGCGACGTTCCACCTGGCGGAGTCGGTGTGGGATGAGCTGGGGGTCGAATCCCGCGGTTGAGCGGTGTCTGGGCTGACGCCATCGCCAGCAGGCTGGCTCCCACAGGGGATCGCGGGTGAATGTTGGGTCTGTGGTCACCGCAACCAATGTGGGAGCGAGCCTGCTCCGGGCGGCGATCCGACGATGACGGCGGCACATCCGGCCTCGATGGCACAGACCGACCGCCATCGCCAGCAGGCTGGTTCCCACAGGGAATCTCGGGTGAATACAGGGTCTGAGGTCACCGCAGAACCCTGTGGGAGCCAGCCTGCTGGCGATGACGTCAGTCCAGGCGCAGCCTTCTGCAAAGGGCACTCAAACCCTGGCGACGATGAACACCCGCTTGAACGGAAACAGCGTCAGCCCGTCGTCCTCCGGCGGGTAGTGCGCATGCAGCCGCAGCAGGTAGTGGTAGATGAACCGCGCCTGCTCCCCGGCGTCCAGCCCTTGCAGCACCGGCCGCAGCGCCGAGACCTTGACCCAGTCGTAGACCGGCGACTGGCCTTGGACCGTCTGCAGCTGTTCGGTTTCCCAGATGTCCAGCGAACGGGTCAGCGGCGCCAGCAGGCGGTAGTAGTCTTCCAGCGACAGCAGCGGCCGCGCCGCCATGCGCTGGCGCAACTGCGCCGAGCCCAACGGTTTGCCGCCGGGGCCGGCGTCGTCGAGGGTGTCGAGCATCAGCCGGTACCACAGGGCATCGCGCCAGTTCGGCATGTGCGCCGCCAGGCAGCCGCCGGGGTTGAGCAGGCCCAGCAGGCGCGGCAGCAAGTGTTCGTGGCCATCGAGAAAGTGCAGCACCGCCGCCGCGAACAACAGATCCGCGGGCCGGTCGGGTCGCCAGTGCAGCAGGTCGCATTGCTGCCAGTGCGCCTGGATCGGCAGGCGCCTTGCCTCGTCGAGCATCTGCTCGGAGCTGTCGATGCCGCACAGGTGCGCGCGGGGCCAGCGCCGGGCGAGCAATCGGGTGGCGATGCCGGTGCCGCAGCCCAGGTCGTAGATGCATTCGGGATTTTTCAGTGTGATGCGGCTGAGCAGTTCGTTGACCGGCCTTTGCCGGTGCAGCGCAAACCGCTGGTAAGCCTTGGCGTCCCAGTCGGGCGTTGCGTCGAGTCGGGCGACCATGAGGATGTCCTCCGGTGATCGGTGGTGTCTTCCGATGACAGCCTGGCTCGAACTTCAACAGATAACGGAAGCGGTAGAGGGTAGTCACCTGAGTCTTTCAGGTGCCCTCACTTTACTGGATCCCGGACGCCGCGCAGGGCGTTCTGACGGATGGCGCCGACCAATGGGAAGCGGGGCGGGCCCGCTCCCGCAAGGGGTCACAGCAGGCTGATCGGGTAGCTGACGATCAGGCGGTTCTCGTCGAACGCGTTGTTGCTGTAGTCCCGGCGCATGGTCGAGTTGCGCCAGCGCACGCTCAGGTCCTTGAGCGTGCCGCTCTGCACGGTGTAGCCCAGCTCCGACTCGCGGCCCCATTCCTTGCCGTCGGAGGTGGTGGCGGTGTGCACGTTGTCGCCTTTGATGTAGCGGTTCATCAGGGTCAGGCCGGGGACGCCGAGGGCGGCGAAGTTGTAGTCGTGGCGCACCTGCCAGGAGCGTTCCTGGGCGTTGTCGTAGCTTGAGTTGTAGCTGTCGTTGGCCAGGGTGCCGCCGCTGGTGCCGTTGACCCGCATCCAGGCGCTGTCGCCGGTGAGCTTCTGCAGGCCGACGTAGAAGGTGCTGGCGCCGTACCTCGCGGAAAACAGGCCCGACCAGGTCTTGTTGTCGAGGTCGCCGGCCCGGGCGCTGCCGTCGTCCTTGCCGTAGAAGAAACCGAGGTTGGCCCCCAGCGTCCAGTCGCCCAGCGGTTGGCTGTGGATCAGGTTGACGTACTGCTGGCGGTAGATGTCCTTGAGCTGGGCGTTCCACACGCCGATCTGGGTGCGCTTGCCGTTGAAGACGTACTCGCCGCCCTGGAAGTTGAAGCGGTCGGAGGTGAACGCCGGTTTGCCGGTCATCGACAGGTCGCCCATGCTGCTGTCGTCGCGGGGGCTGTTGGCGCGGAACTGGCCGCCGTAGAGGGTCAGGCCGTCGATTTCCTTCGAGGTGAGCTGACCGCCGCGAAAGGTCTGCGGCAGCGAGCGACCGTCGTCCGAACGCAGGATCGGCAGCACCGGCATCCATTCGCCGACCTTGATTTCGGTCTGCGACAGCCGGGCCTTGAACGCGACGTTGGTGCGGCCGAAGGTGTCCGCCGGGCGGCCGTCATGGTCCAGCGGCAGCAGTTGCGTACCGCCGGTGCCCTTGCCGCCGTCGAGCTTCACCGAGTACAGCCCCAGCACGTCCAGGCCGAAGCCGACGGTGCCTTGGGTGAAGCCGGACTTGGCGTCGAGGATGAAGTTCTGCGTCCATTCCTCGGCCTTGCCCTGGGCCTTGGTCGGGTCGGTGAAGTTGCGGTTGATGTAGAAGTTGCGCAGGTTCAGGTTGACCTTGGCCCCCTCGGCGAAGCCCGGCTCTTCGGCCGCGGCGGGCAGGGCCGTGCCGGCCAGGGTCAAGGCGATCAGGCCGGGGAGTGCGTAAGGCACAGCGGAACGTGTCATGGGCTCGGGTCTCTCTGATTGTTGGGGATGAGGCAGGGCGCCGCCGCAACCTTGGGTTGCAGACAAAAAAAGCGGTTGTCATGGCGGAGGGGCGGATCAGCCCGAGCGGGGAGGGTGCGTCGTCATGGGAGTGAACCTGTTTTTATTGGTTTTGTCGGTGCGGGCAATGGTGAAGGGGATCGGCGCGGGGATTCAATCGGGGTGAACCGGGTTGTGGGCGATTATCGAACGCTAATCGGCGGCGGTTCCGTTTGCCTGTCGGCCGCCATTCCCAATCAAATCCCGTGCTTATGTTGCTTGTTCGCTCATTGTTTTTTTGCCGCTGAATTAATGGCAGAGTTTGAATTGTTTATCTCTTTGGTAGTAGGAAAGTTCTTACAGTAAATATGGCAATTAAAGGTGTCTGGACAATCGCCGGATAAACTTAATATTTGGTGTTGTCGCTTATCGTGAAAAGATTTAATGATATCCGTGCTTGTAACTGGCAAAGGAAAGAGGCGTTGCTATATTCAGGATTCCCGGAGGAGGCAGGGAGTTAAATGTTTCGCCCGGGATGTTTATTTATTGATGACAAGGAGAGAAAGCATGTCTGCAAAAGTGAATCAGGAACGTCTCGCGACAGTGGTGGGTCGTGCCCTTATTGATAAGGAGTTTGCGGAACAGTTGCACAAGGACGCCGAAGGCGCCGCCAAGAAAATCGGTGTGCATTTGAATGCCACCGAACTCACGGCGGTGAAGAACATCGACTCCGCCAAACTGGTGAGCGCAGGGGCGGGCATTCGCGACAAGCTGGGCACTGCCGCGATCTTTGACCAGCAACAGCAGGTCCAGGCGCGGATGGACTGACGCCCGGGGGCCGTTTGGCGCGCTCCGGAGCGGCGATCCGGTTCCGAAGCACGCCAAACGGCCTGATCGAAAGCGCTTGGACAAGGAGTGAGCCGCTCATGCCTGTCACCTTGGTTCCCATGGACGATGCGGATTTTACGGTGTTCACCGAACGGGCGGTGGAGGAGTACGCCCAGGGCATGGCCGCTTCGGGAGAGTGGAGCGTGCAAGAGGCGCCGCAGCGCTCAAGCGCAGCGTTCACGCAGCTGCTCGAACACGGGCGGCAGACCGCCGGCCACCGGCTCTGGGTGATCAAGGACGGGGAACGGCGCATCGGCGAACTGTGGATCGCCCAACGGCATGTCGGCACCCGGTCGATCGCCTTCATCCTGGATGTCTACATCGAGCCCGGCGAGCGCCGTCATGGCTATGCCCGGCAATCGATGCTGGCCGCCGAGGACTGGGCGCGCCGGCACGGGTGCGAAGAAATGCGCCTGCACGTGTTCGGCCGCAATGCGCCGGCCCGTCGTCTTTATGAACAATTGGGGTATGACATCGCCAGCCTGAGCATGGCGAAGCCATTGCCGCCTGCCTGAAAGGATGGTTGATAAATGGATATTGCACACCACGGCCAACTTGATTCGGCTGTCGATGAACTGTTCAAGGACACTACCTTTCTTCCGGATACCGATATGTCCCGGTTTGAAACTTTGCTGGAGCATGTCAGCCGAAACCGCTTTACGACATTCACTGTTTTATATGCTGAGCTATACAAGTTGTTTGCCGAGGTGGAGCGGTTGTCGGACTTCTTTGATCAGGCCGTTGAACTTATCGTACTGCCGAAGCGTGAACAGTATCCGATCGTCAATGATCCGGTGTTTCAGATCTGGGTCGGCCAGGCGTTCCGTGACACCAACCATCTATTGACCGGGAGGGTCGAAGGCACGGCGGAACTGGAAAAGACAGTGTCCGGATTCACCGACATGTTGAGCCGGGTCAAGGTTAGGCACTCGTCGAGCGTTTTGCCGGAGGATCCGCCGGTTTACCGGTTCGATGCCGACCCGTTGATCATGCAGGCCACGCCGCCCAGCTACGAGTTCCCGGAGGACGACGCGGCCCGCAAGCGCCTGGAGCGCGGCGTCTTTTCCAGCCGGTTCTTTGCCGACGTGGTGAAGATCGCCCTGCTGCGGATCGAACACACCTGGCCGGACTGCCGGGAACAGATCAGGCATCTGGTCAAATCCATCTGCTTCCTGCCCGACGGCACCTTCCGCAGCTGCTCGGCCTCGCGCTACACCGGGGTGGTCCTGCTGGCGAGCCGGGACGAGTCGATCCTCGACCTGGAGGAATCGCTGGTGCACGAGGCCACCCATCAGTTGCTCTACCACGTCGTCGAAGTGGCCCCGGTGGTCGAGCCGGACGCTTCGCAGGAGGCCACGTTCAGCCTGCCGTGGTCGGGGCAGAAGCGTGACCTGTACGGCTACTTCCACGCGTTCTACGTGTACATCGCGCTGGTCAAGTACATGGAGCGGGTGCGTTCGCGCTCCGCCGAGGAGCTCAAGCGCGCGCAGAACCGCATGCTGTTCATCGTGCGCGGACTGATCCGGGCCTTGCCGGACCTGGAAGGCAGCCCCGACTTCACCCGTCACGGGCGCCAGTTGCTGGACAACCTGGCGGCGGAAGTGCGGGCCATGGAAAGCCGCCACGCCGGACTGCTCGCCATCACCGCCCCGTTGTCCGCCGCGCTGCCGGTGCTGGGCGCCACCGCTTGACGCCAGGGAGGCGACCATGACGCTATTCGATGCTTCGCGGTTTCCCGAGGCAGGGGTGGGGCTGGAGTACCACTTGCCCAAGCGGCAGGATCCGGATCACGGCCTCGACCCGGTCCTTGAGCGGATCCTCGCCGAAGGGCTGCCGCATTTCGATTACCTGGAGTTCCAGCCGACCCACAGCATCCTGCAGCCGCGCCTGCTCGACGTCGGGGCGCAGACGCCGAGCCTGCTGCATTCCTCCAGCCTGTCGCTGGGCAGCGTGGGGATCGCGATGGACCGCGAGTTCCTGCGCATGACCCGGCGCCTGTGCGACGCCATCCGCTCGCCGTGGCTGGCCGAGCACATTTCCTGGTCGCGCTTCCATGGCGGCGACACCCAGCATTTCATCTTGCCGACCCTGGCCAAGGACGTGGCCGACACGGTGGTGGCCAATGCCCTTGAGCTGCAGGCGCTGACCGCCACGCCGCTGGTGCTGGAGAACGCGCCGCGCCTGTTTGCGCTGGCCGACGGGGCGGAACAGTCCGAAGGCGCGTTCATTTCGGATGTGGTGGCGCGCAGCGGCGCGGGGTTCCTGCTGGATCTGGACAGCGCCCTGGCCACGGCCCGGGCCCAGGGCTACGACTTCAAGGATTACCTGCGTTCGTTGCCGCTGGACCGGTTGATCGAAATCCACACCGGCCATCCGCGACGGGACTGGGATCTGCTCAAGGAGCTGTTTGCGCGGTCTCCGCTGCGGGCGGTCACGCTGGAGTGGGACATCGGCGACAAGGCCGAGGATGCGCAACTGCAGGCGCTGGTCCGCGATATCAGGCGCCTCAAGCCCAGGACGCTGTTCTGGCAGGGGCGGGAACGTCAGGCCGAGCCGCCGATGCCATCCCCGGAACCCGGCGATTTGCTCAAGCTTCGGGACAGCGTGTGGTTCAGCGTCGCCGTCTCGACGTTCCATCTGCATGACCGGCGCACGGGCCTGAGCCTGGAGTTCGGCCTGGCCCTGCTGCCGCTGCTGAACCACTTCATGACGCCGCAGACGCTGGAGAGCGCCCTGATGCTGCCGGGCGTGCTGCACGGCCCGGCGCAGGACAACAGCCTGGCGTTCCTCGGCGCCCTGGTGAGCCAAGGCATCGTGCAGCCGGTGGGGCGCCTGGCGGACTCGGGGCGCAGGCAGGCGCACCGGCTGTGGTCGCGCTGGGAAGCGGCGCTGGAGTTCTACCTGAGCACCCGCACGGGGTTGCAGACGCCGTACGTCAGCGTCGTCGAGCTGGAAGCCGAGCTGGAGCAGAAAGCCTCGCAGCAACGCCAGCCTTCGTCCTTCAAGGACTATCACTCGCACCCGTTCGTCCCCCTGGAAAACCCGCTGCTGGTGCCCGGCGAGGCCATCGCCGACGCCACGCTGCTGAATCCGCTGTGCGCCCGGCGCACGGCCCGGACCTTCAGCGGCCAGCCGCTGACCCCGACGCAGCTGTCCCTGCTGCTGTATTACAGCTGGGGGATGACGGCGATGGAGCCGAACGGCATGGGGGACTACTTCCTCAAGAAGACCTCGCCTTCCGGCGGTTCGCTGCACGTCACCGAGGTGTACGCGGTGCTGATGAATGTGCAGGGGTTCGAGCGCGGGCTGTACCACTACTCGGTGCGCCGGCACGGGCTGGAGCTGATTTCGCGGGAGGATCCGCGCACCTGGATCAGCGAGGCCTGTGGCGGGCAGCCGTGGGTGAAGGATGCGGCGGCGGTGTTCGTGTCCACCGCAAGGGTCGAGCGGCTGGCCTGGAAGTACGAGTTCAGCCGGGCGCTCAGGGTGGCGCTGATGGACGCCGGGCACCTGAGCCAGACGTTTTCACTGGTGGCCACGGCCCTGAACCTGGGCTGCTTCACCACCGCCGCGTTGCGCGATGAGATGTTCGAGAACCGTCTGGGGCTCGACTACCTGGAGGAACCGGTGTTCCTGCTCAACGGCGTGGGCGGCTGACACAAGTCCCAGGCAGCAAAAAGCCCACCGATTGGTGGGCTTTTCGTTTATCGCGGCGCGGTCAGAACAGCTTCATCTTCGGCGCTTCTTCCTTGAGCGGCTCGTTCTGCGCGGTCTGCGCATTCCAGCCGCCGCCCAGGGCCTTGTACAGGTTGACCGCACTGGTCAACTGCGCGAGGCGGTCGGTGATCAGCGCCTGCTGCGCGCTGAACAGCTGACGCTGGGCGTCGAGGAAGGTCAGGTTGCTGTCGACGCCGATGCGGTAGCGACGCTCGGCCAGGCGGTAGTAGTCCTGGTTGGCGGCGACGAAGTCGCGCTGGGCCTGCAGCTGCTCGGTGTAGGTCTGGCGGGCGGCCAGGCCGTCGGCGACTTCCTGGAAGGCCGTCTGGATGGACTTCTCGTAGTTCGCCACGCCGATGTCCTTCTGGATCTTGGCGGCGTCGAGGCTGGCGCGCAGGCTGCCGGCGTTGAAGATCGGCAGGTTGATCTGCGGCTGGAACAGCCAGGTGCCCGAACCGCCCTTGAACAGGCCGGACAGGTCCGGGCTCAGCGTACCCGCGTTGGCGGTCAGGCTGATGCTCGGGAAGAACGCCGCGCGGGCCGCGCCGATGTTGGCGTTGGCCGCCTTCAGGTTGTACTCGGCCTGAAGGATGTCCGGACGGCGTTGCAGCAGGTCCGACGGCAGGCCGGCCGGCACGTCGCTGAGCAGGTCATCCGACAGCGGACGGGCCGCCTGCAGGTTGGCCGGGATGCCGGTGCCGAGCAGCAGGGTCAGGCTGTTCTCGTCCTGGGCCACCTGGCGGGTGTAGCGGGCCAGTTGCGCACGGGCGTTTTCCACCGAGGTGCGCGACTGGGCCAGATCCAGCGCCGAGGCCACGCCGACCTCGTTGCTGCGGCTGGTCAGCTTGTAGCTTTCCTCGAAGGCGGCGAGCGTCTCCTGGGTCAGCTTGAGCAGTTCCTTGTCGGCCTGCCAGGTCAGGTAGGCGTTGGCCACGCTGGCCACCAGGCTGATCTGGGTGCTGCGGCGCGCCTCTTCGGTGGCGAAGTACTGCTGCAGCGCCTGTTCGCTCAGGCTGCGCACCCGGCCGAACAGGTCGAGTTCGTAGGCGCTGATGCCGACGGTGGCGGAGTAGGAGCTGCTGATGGACGCTTCGCCGGTCTGCGAGGCCCGGGCCGGGACGCGCTGGCGGCTGCCGCTGGCGTTGGCCGAGACCGCCGGGAACAGGTCGGCGCGCTGGATGCGGTACTGGGCCGCGTAGGCGTCGATGTTCAGCGCCGCGATGCGCAGGTCGCGGTTGTTCTCCAGCGAGACCTGGATCAGCTGCTGCAGGGCCGGGTCATGGAAAAACTGCTTCCAGCCCTGCTCGGCGGCGGCCTGAGCCGGCGCCTGGGCCGGCGAATACGCCGGGCCCTGCGGGTACTGGCCGGCAATCGGCGCTTCGGGTTGCTGATAGTCCGGTATCAGCGAGCAACCGCTCAGCACGAAGGCGGCGACTGCGATGGAGAGTAGCGACTTGCTCATTGGCCAGCCTCTTTAGGGGTTTCTGTGGCGTCATCCTTGCCGGCGTTTTTGCGCTGGCCCATGGACGACACGGTGACGAAGAACAGCGGTACCCAGAAGATCGCCAGGATCGTTGCGGTGAGCATACCGCCGATCACGCCGGTACCGATCGCATGTTGACTGCCGGAGCCGGCGCCGGTGGAGATCGCCAGCGGCACCACGCCGAGCACGAAGGCCAGCGACGTCATGATGATCGGCCGCAGACGCATGCGGCAGGCCTCGATGGCCGCGTCGCGCAGACTGCGCCCTTGCTCGTGCAGCTCCTTGGCGAACTCGACGATCAGAATGGCGTTTTTAGCCGCAAGACCGATGGTCGTCAACAGACCCACCTGGAAGTACACGTCGTTGGACAGGCCGCGCAGGCTGGTGGCCATCAGCGCACCGATGATCCCCAAAGGCACCACGAGCATGACGGCGATCGGGATCGACCAGCTCTCGTACAGCGCCGCCAGGCACAGGAACACCATCAGCAGCGACAGGGCGTACAGCGCCGGCGCCTGGGAACCCGACAGGCGTTCCTCGTACGACAGGCCGGTCCAGGAAATGCCCACGCCGGCCGGCAGTTTCTTGGCGATGGCTTCGACTTCGGCCATGGCTTCACCGGTGGAGTAGCCCGGCGCCGGGGCACCGAGGACTTCGATCGCTTCCACGCCGTTGTAGCGCGCCAGCTTCGGCGAACCGTAGATCCACTCGCCCTTGGCGAACGCGGAGAACGGAACCATGGTGCCGGCGGCGTTGCGCACGTACCACTTCTTCAGGTCTTCGGGGTTCATGCGCGAGTCGGGACGACCCTGCACGTACACCTTCTTCACCCGGCCGCGGTCGATGAAGTCGTTGACGTAGCTGGAGCCCAACGCGATCGACAGGGTGTTGTTGATGTCGGCGATGGTGATGCCCAGCGCGCTGGCCTTCTCGTCGTCGATCTCCAACTGGAACTGCGGCTCGTCGTTCAGGCCGTTCGGACGCACCTGGGTCAGCACCTTGCTCTGCGCCGCCATGCCGAGGAACTGGTTGCGCGCTTCCATCAGTTTTTCGTGGCCGATGCCGGCGCGGTCCTGCAGGAACACGTCGAAACCGGTGGCGTTGCCCAGCTCCAGCACCGCCGGCGGGGCGAAGGCGAACACCATCGCATCGCGGAAGGTGAAGAAGTGCTGCTGGGCGCGGGCGGCGAGCTTGAACACGCTGTTGTCGGCGTTACGTTCGTGCCACGGCTTGAGCATGATGAACGCCATGCCCGAGCTCTGGCCGCGGCCGGCGAAGTTGAAGCCGGTCACGGTGAACACCGACGCCACGGCGTCGCCTTCGCCGCCGTCCTTGCTCGGACGCAGCAGGAACTCACGCATTTCGTCCACCACCACCTGGGTGCGCTGGGCGGTCGAACCGGCCGGGGTCTGCACCTGGGCGAACAGGACGCCCTGGTCTTCTTCCGGCAGGAACGCGGTCGGGATGCGCGAGAACAGCCAGACCATGCCGACCACGATCAGCAGGTACGCCAGCAGGTACGGCGCCTTGCGCTGCAGGATGTTGCCGACGCCGCGCTCGTAGCTGCGCACGCCGCGGTCGAAGTTGCGGTTGAACCAG
Organism: Pseudomonas sp. NPDC089534; assembly: GCF_044749305.1. NCBI lineage: Bacteria > Pseudomonadati > Pseudomonadota > Gammaproteobacteria > Pseudomonadales > Pseudomonadaceae > Pseudomonas > Pseudomonas sp. NPDC089534. The sequence goes on from NZ_JBIVHR010000090.1 coordinate 23,827, forward strand.
CCGAAGAAGCCTTTCTTCGGCGCGCCGTGCTCGCCGTGCGGAATCGCCTTGAGCATGGTGGCGCAGAGCGCCGGGGTGAAGATCAGGGCGACCATCACCGACAGGGCCATGGCCGAGACGATGGTGATCGAGAACTGCTTGTAGATCACGCCGGTGGAGCCGCTGAAGAACGCCATCGGCAGCAGTACCGCCGACAGCACCAGGGCGATGCCGACCAGGGCGCCCTGGATCTGGCCCATGGACTTCTTGGTCGCTTCCTTCGGTGACAGGCCTTCTTCGCTCATCACCCGCTCGACGTTCTCCACCACGACGATGGCGTCGTCCACCAGCAAGCCGATGGCCAGCACCATGCCGAACATGGTCAGGGTGTTGATGCTGAAGCCGGCGGCGGCGAGGATGCCGAACGTGCCGAGCAGCACCACCGGCACGGTCATCGT